>JBBITV010000102.1:0-10683 GCA_037440585.1 Chloroflexota bacterium | reverse complement strand
AGGCCCCAATCCCATATCATTTCTGCACCTACTTCGACCGCAACTACCTGACCCGTGGCCTGGCCCTCTACGAGTCGCTGCGACGGCATTGCCGGCGACCTTTCACCCTGTGGGTCCTGTGCTTCGACGATGAGACCTACGACATCCTCTCTCGCCTGGATCTGGTCGGCGTGCGCCTGATCTCGCAGCAGGAGTTCGAGGCGGGCGACGAGGAATTGCTGCGCGCCAAAGAGAATCGCAGCCGGATCGAATACTACTGGACGTGCACGCCCTCGCTGCCGCTCTACGTGCTCCGCCACAACCCCCAGGTCGAGCTCATCACCTATCTGGACGCCGACCTGTATTTCTACGGCGATCCGGGGCCGATCTACGACGAGTTGGGGGCCGGTTCGATCCTGATCGTCGAGCATCGTTACGCCCCTGAACAAGCATATCTGGCTGCCGATTTTGGAATGTACAACGTGGGCTTGTTGGTTTTCCGAAACGACTCGAATGGTATAGCCAGCTTGCGGCGTTGGCGGGAACAGTGCCTGGATTGGTGCTATCAGCGGGTCGAAGCAGGCAAATTCGGCGACCAAAAATACCTCGACAATTGGACCGCAGACTATGCAGGAGTCATTGTATTACAGCATAAGGGAGCGGGACTGGCGCCGTGGAACCTAAATCAATACCGACTAGAATTCAATGCCGGACGGCCGTCCGTAGATGGGCAGCCTCTGATATTTTTCCATTTTCATGGCTATAAAGAGTTCTCCAGGTGGGTCATCGAATTAGCGCCCCAGAATTATCATTTCAGCTGGCAACAGATTGCTACCATTTACATGCCATATGTACATGCCTTGCAGAATATCGAGAAAATGCTCGTCGAACATGTCGGGCCTCTCATCAAATCGAAACGTCTCTCGATATCTGAGCTTATCTCTGGATTGCTCACCCAGCGCTTCATACTCATCCGTTTCAGGTTGCTATCCAGGCTCATCTGGATGATCGGTGGTTGGCGGCGCAATAACTGGGTCCGCCAGCAGGGGGGTTTGAGGGCATATACCTCTGGCGACCTTGTGACTGCCCGTCGTTTTCTCCTTGCTGCCGTCTTGCATAACCCTTTATGTCTCCGACATCTACAATTGACGTCAGTTCTATTCAAATCCTCAGTGGGCGCTTTCCTTCAGAGACGTTACTAGATTCTATCTACGATTGGCTGTGCCGGGCAATGATTCATTATCGCTTCCTCATCAATAAACTACTCGCTTGCTGCACCTTCTTGTTGGTGTTGATATTGATCTGGTTGGGAGATACGTCAACGCGATGGGCTTATGCAGAGACGCAGTTTCAAGGGGGGACAATGTGGGCCGTGCCAACGCGTTTCTTCGAGCCAGGAGAAGATGGCAACACCCATACACCGCAACTAAGACTGGACTCGAACGGTGTACTTCACGCCTTCTGGCCTGTGCGTGCACACAAAGACGCACCAGGAGCTATTTACTACAGCCGTTGGGATGGTGAGAAGTGGACTTTGCCGGTGGATATTCTCTATTCGCCTCAGGGAACGGGGATCCTCGGTATTTCGCTGGTAGAAGATCGCCCAGGTCGCTTCAGAGCCTTTTGGAACACATGGGATGGCTTCCGGACCAGTACAGCGTTTGCTAACGAGATGGGGAATGCCCGCGCTTGGTCAGTTCCGACTTCCATTCCGCTCGGCGAAACACCTGGTGCGCCGCCAGCGGTTATCATCCTGGGCGCCGATCATCTTGGCCTCGTGTACGTGCCAAATTCGAACAAGGCTGTGCGGCACGTCGAGTCTATGGATGGTGGCATCACTTGGTCTGACCCTTTGGATTTTTATGTGGAGTCCTCCAGTGGTATCGGAGTTTCCTCGCCCGGGATCATAAGTGCGCCGGATGGAACACTCTTTGTGTGGTGGCACCGGGTTCAGCTTCCGGCCGGCCGGCCGGCCGGTGTCGTTTACATGAGATCTCTGGATGGCGGACGTACATGGTCAAATCCGGAGGAGGTAGCCTTAGGCGAAGCGTTCGACTACTTCGAAGCAGCCAACTGGTACTATAGTGGTGGATTCATGCGTCTTGGTAATAAACTTGCCCGCTTGGCAGCCGGGGGAATAGGCGTTGGGCGTCGGTATATTGCTCTGTCAACCGATAATGGCCAAACCTGGCAGCAGCCAGTAAACATCGGCTTAGGCGGCGTCGAAGGCATGCAGGGAGTGAGCGCCGCCGTAGATAGCCGCGGGATATGGCATTTCATCGAACAAACACGGGGCTCTTTTGCGACTGTAACCCTAAACGGAACTGCATGGTCATCTCCCCAGCTGATCCTGAGCGCCGAAGAATTGTCTGCCTATTGTCAGGATCGCCCCGGCGACATCGAGAATGCGACATTAGGCATCTCGGAGGGCAACCGGTTGCATGTTTTCTGGGAAGGGCCAGGGGATGCTTCGATCTGGTACACCAACCGGCAGATCGACGCGCCGTATGTTCCGCCGCAGTTATGGCCACCAGCCGTGGTTACCCAGAACATGCCGACCCCCACCTCGACCATAGCCGCAGTGACATCTACGCCTGTACCGGTTCCTTCGAGATGGCAGATAGACCCGGCCGGTCTCGGGCCTGCTGCTAAGACCGATCGGCCATGGTATCCCGTAGCAGTCGGGGGCGTGCCCGCCTTGCTCTTGGTGATCGGCATTGCTGCCGCCCAGATACATCGGAGCCATGGAGGGAGACGCAGATGAAAGCTTTTCTGGTCACGGCCCCCAGCGCCAACAACACCGCCATCCCCGACTCCAAAGTCTGGATCAACAATCTGTCACGTGGGCTGCGAAGCCTGGGTGTGCAGGTGCTGTTGCCTACGTTCGATACCTGGCGCCACATGGTAGAATGCACGGGAAGCATCAACGATGTGGATACGGCCGCAGCCAGGGCCAGGTACAGCGAGTTGCTGCTTCAGGACGTGAAACAAGCGTTCCAGCACCAGGGTCTGGACCTATTCATCGCCTACGTCTGGAGCGTGCACGTCTTGCCGGAGACCATAGACCAGATCCGGGGCCTCAGCATCCCCACGGTGCTGTTCTATTGCAACGCCGCCCACCAATTTCATTTGGTGGCAGAGATTGCACCGCACTTCGACTACTGCATGGTGCCCGAGAGCCAGGCGTTGCCCAAGTATCGGGCTGTAGGCGCCCATCCGATACACATCCAGATGGCGGCAGACCCGGAGATGTACCGACCGTATGAGGGCCCGTTGCTCTATGATGCGACCTTTGTCGGGCAGATGTACCTCAACCGGCCGGAGTACGTGGGTTATCTGGCCTGGCATGGGGTGGATGTGCGGGTTTGGGGGCCGGGTTGGCGCCAGGTGGTCGAGTACATCAAACGCCTTCCGCCCCACCGTAAAGCTCGTCGTGTCCTGGGCGACATCAAAAGAGCCCTCCAGCGCCGGTTGAAGATGGAGCCGGCCTGGTATCCGCTGCCGGTGAAGGCCTGCGGCGGCATCCTGTCCGACGAGGAGATGGTGCGTATTCCCAGCCAGAGCCGCATTTCGCTCAACTTCTCCGAGGTCAAGGACGCGCTGACCGGCGAGATCAAGCGCCACATTCGGCTGCGCGATTTCGAGGTGCCGATGAGCGGGGGACTGCTGATGACCGGGTACCAGGAGGAACTGGCAGAATACTACGAAATCGGTCGCGAGATCGTCTGTTATGACAGTAAGGAGGAGCTTCTGGACAAATGCCGCTACTATCTAAGCCGTCCTCAAGAGGCCGAAGCTATCCGTTGGGCCGGCTATGAACGCGCCCGCCGTGATCACACCTGGGCCAAGCGGTTTCAGCAATTGTTTCGGCATATGGGCATCGCAGCGCCTGGTAACCCGAACGGGATTCTCTCGCGCTGAGATTTGAGAGATACCTCAATGTGCGGAATCGCCGGCAGGCTCAATTTCACCGATGATCCCATCTCTGAAGATCTGGTACGCGCCATGTGCGACGCCATTGCCCACCGCGGCCCGGACGACTGGGGAGTGTACGTGCGTGGGCCGGTGGGCCTGGGCAATCGCCGGCTGAGCATCATTGATCTGCAGGGCGGGCGCCAACCCATCTCCAATGAGAACGAGACCGTATGGATCGTCTTCAACGGCGAAATCTACAACTTCCCGGAGCTGCGCCACGACCTGGAGCGACGAGGGCATCGCTTCCGCACCCACACCGACACCGAGGTCATCGTCCATCTGTACGAGGAGTACGGCGTAGATTGCCTGCAGCGCCTCAACGGCATGTTTGCCTTCGCCCTCTGGGATGAGCCGCGCCGACGCTTGTTCCTGGCCCGGGATCGGCTGGGCGAAAAGCCGTTGGTCTACAGCTTGCGTCCCGCTGGGCTGACCTTTGCTTCGGAGATCCAGGCCGTGCTGTGCGACCCGACCGTGCCCAGGGAGCTGGACTTGCAGGCCCTTGATCTGTATCTGACCCTGCTCTACATCCCGGCGCCGTGGATGATCTTTCGGCACATTCGCAAACTGCGGCCGGGACACTACTTGCTGTGCGAAGACGGTCAGGTGCGCGTCGAACGCTACTGGGATGTAGATTTCAGCCACAAGGTCAGCATGCCGGCGCCAGAGATCAGAGAAACCGTGCGCCGGTTGCTATCCGATTCGGTCCGCCGTCGTCTGATCAGCGATGTGCCCGTGGGCGCATTCCTCAGCGGCGGTATTGATTCGAGCACGGTCGTCGCCTTGATGAGTCAAGTTTCTCCGACGCCGGTGCGCACCTTCTCGGTCGGTTTCGAGGGCGACGACTTTCAGAACGAAGAGCTGCCCTACGCCCGTCTGATAGCTGAGCGTTATGAGACGCACCACCAGGAACTTTGGGTGCGACCGCAAATGGCCGCCATCCTGCCAAAACTGGTGCGCCACTACGGTGAACCCTTTGGCGATGGCTCGGCTCTGCCCACCTACTTCATCTCCCAGGCGGCCCGACAACACGTCAAAGTCGTGTTGACCGGCGACGGCGGCGATGAGCTGTTCGGCGGCTACGGCTGGTACCCCCGTTTCGCTTCCTTCAACCTATACCGCGAGCTGGCCCAAACCTGGCGCGATGGCCTGGAACGCTCGGCGACCTGCTTGCGTTCACGTCGCCTGTGGCATGCCCTGGGCGCCATCAAGGGCAGCGTCTGGTGGAGTGGATGGCTGGCGCGAATGCAGTGGGACCCGGTGGCGCGCTTCGGCCAGCAAACGGCCTTTTTCCACCGCGACTTGCGTCGCCGGGTATACATGGTAGAAGTCAGAAACGCCTTGCGACCTTTCGATCCACTACAAGTTTACTACGACCGCAACGGTCATAATCCTGGCCGGGAAGCGCTGGATCGCATCTTTTACCTGGACCACACCACCTACCTGCCCGATGACATTTTGACCAAGGTGGACATCGACAGCATGGCCAGTTCGTTGGAAACACGGCCGCCCTTCCTGGATCATCGGCTGGTGGAGTTTGCCGCCTCCCTGCCGGCTTCGGCCAAGGTGAATAACGGCCGGACCAAGGTCTTGTTGCGCCAAGTGGTGGCCGACCTGCTTCCGTCCGAGATTCTGGCGCGGCCCAAGGTCGGCTTCGGTCTGCCCATGCGTCGGTGGATGCAGGCCGGGGAGCTACACGATCTAGCCGCCGACCTGTTGCGCGATCGTCCATTTCGTCAGCGCGGCCTCTTCGATCCGGTAACGGTGGAGACGATGTTGCGCGACCACGAAAACGGCAAACACGATTACGGCCATCAACTCTATCAACTGTTGGTCTTCGAGCTTTGGGCGCGGGCCATACTCGATAAACCTGCCTCAGTCATGGAGGAGATTGCGACGTGACCGTCTCACCACGCGTCTCGGTGCTCATGAGCGTCTACAACGGCGCTCGCTACCTGCGAGAGGCCATAGACAGCATCCTGGCCCAGACTTTCACCGATTTCGAGTTCATCATCGTGGATGACGGCTCCACCGACGAGACGCCGGCCATCCTGGACAGCTACACGGATCCTCGCATCGTGCGCCTGCGCAACGAGACCAACATTGGGCTGACCAAATCGCTGAACAGGGGCCTGGCCATTGCGCGCGGTGAATACGTGGCGCGCCAGGATGCGGATGATGTTTCATTCCCAGAGCGGATCCAAAAGCAAGTCGCGTTTTTGGACGCTCACCCTATAGTGGCGATGGTCGGCAGCGCATATTATCAGATTGACCCTTATGGAGCCTTGATCGGTATAGTTCTACTGCCCTGCGACCATCAGGCCATTGCGGACGAACTCCTGTATCATTGTTGTTTTTGCCATGGCGCTACCATTTTCCGGCTTAATCAAGTCAGACAGGTTGGCAACTACAACGAGGAGTTTGTGGTAGCTCAAGATTGGGACTTGTGGGTCCGTCTGATGCAGAACTACCAACTGGCCAATTTGCCTGACGCACTTTACAAGTTGCGCTGTAGCAGCCGCTCGATCAGCGTCAGGAGCCGTGAGAGCCAGCGCCGGGCCGCTCGGCACATCTCCGAAACAGCTATGAAGTTCCGCTTGACATTCGGCAAAGATCGCCCGGTCTCGGCCTTAACCATGGGCCGCTACTATTGGCATCAGGCACTATGGGCGCTCAGTGAAGGTGACTCATTGGGGGTAACCTCGAGGCTCGCAAGCGCGTGGAGGGTCAATCCACTTCTCAGAGAAGATGCTCGCTATCTTGTCCAACAGTTAGTTGATGTTGTTTACGATCCACGCACCGGAATGATAGATGACACAAATGCGGTTGTCCATCGCGAAATTGTAGCTGAAGGCAGACGGCTGATTGATCATTTCTTTGCCTTAATACCAGACGAGGCGCACGCCCTGCGATCTCTCCATCGAAGAGTCATTGGGGAATTGCATGCAGCATATGCCTTCGCCAGCTACCGCGCTGGCTGCACAAATCGTGTGCGATACCATGTCAGCCGCGCATTATGGTATGACCCACCGACGCCCACACGCTTCAATCGAGGCCTGATTTCAGTCTTGATCCGCTCTGTCAAACGAAAAATTCAAGTCCGCAGATTTGTAGAACCTGAAGCAAGGAAAACGCGGTAATGCGTGTAATGCTGGTTATTGATGTTTATCCGCCCTCTCGTGCTGGAGGCGCAACGATTTACACTGTCAACCTGGCCGAAGAGCTGGCCAAACGTGGTATCGAGGTAGATGTGCTCTGTGCGGGTTCCTGGTCCGAGGGCCGCTCCCATTTCAATGGGGTCAGCATGGACATTGTAAACGGTGTCCGGGTACACCGTATCCATCTAAACTGGAGGCAAGCTCCGGCGCCATTTGATTATCTTTACGACAATATTACCCTGGCCGGCGTCTTTCGGGAACTACTGAGCAGAATCCGGCCGGATATTGTCCATGTTCACTCGTGTCTGACACTTTCAGCTCGAATCATCGAGGAATCTCTGTCGCTACGGTTGCCAACCATTCTCCACTTGCATGATTACTGGTTCCTGTGTGCTCTGCAGAATCTGGTCCGCAAGGATGGCAATGTCTGTGAAGGGCCGTCATCGGCCTGGAATTGCCAGGCTTGTGTGCTCTCAGGAACGAAAGCATTACGATGGACCGGATGCCTACTGCCCGATCGTATACAACAGAAGCTTATCACTTTTGCCGGCCGGTATTCTCCCCTGACTAGACTACCGGGCTTGATAGGGATGCTGGGAAACATGGCCCGACGGCAGGCTTATCTGCGCAGAATGCTGGCTTCAGTAGATGCAGTCACAACGCATTCTTTCTTCCTGACTTCGATGTTTCGACGTCATGGCTTTCGCGTGGATCATTTTGTGCCAATGCCGTTGGGGTTTGACTTTGCGTGGGTGCAGAAGGTACGGCCGGTTATAAGCGAGCGAGTTCGTTTCGGGTACATCGGCCATCTCCAAAAAATCAAGGGTGTGCATACCTTGGTGCGAGCATTTGCAGGATTACCAAGGGATATTCAGGCGACATTAGAAATCTATGGTGATCCGACGCAAGAGCCCGAATACATTGCCTCTTTGCGCTCATACGATCATCCGGCTCTACATTGGCGCGGGCCGTTTGCTCGCCCTCAACTTCCTGATATCTTGAGCAACCTGGATGTAGTTGTTGTGCCTTCTATCTGTTACGAGGTATGTCCTACTGTGGTCCGAGAGGCCTTTGCCGCTGGAATCCCCGTAATCGCCAGCAATAGCGGCGGTGTTACCGAGATGATTGAAAATGGGGTTAGTGGATTGCTTTTTCGATCGGGCGACGAGGATGATTTGCGCGACCACCTTGTCCGGCTGATTAACGACCACAACCTGTTGTACTGGCTAAAACAAGGAGTGCCACGGGTTATATCCATAGCAGAGAACACCGACGAATTGCTGGAGTTCTATTCACAATTAATCTCGCGATGTGCGGCCCGCACTGCCCTTCTACCGGCTTGATAGCACTGCCTCACAATCCACCTGAAAGCTCATGATATCGTTTTCAGAGAATCTTCTTGTAAGCATCATTATCCTCACCTGGAACCAGCGCGACCTGACCCGGGATTGCCTGGCATCCCTGGCACAGATGGACTACCCGGCCGATCGGTTACAACTCATCGTCGTGGACAACGGCTCCACCGACGACTCCGTGGCGCGCATTCGGGCCAAGTTCCCCGACGTGAAGATTATCGAAACCGGTATCAACCTGGGCTACGCCGGCGGCAACAACGTCGGCATCCGCCACGCGTTGGCGGCCGGCGCCGAGGCGGTCTGCATTCTCAACAACGATGTGACCGTTGAGCCCGGCTTCCTCCCCCCCTTGCTGGCCGCGCTGCAATCCGGGCCGGACGTAGGCATCGTCACGCCGCTGGTGGCCGAAGGAACCGGGGACGACGGCCGGGTCTGGGCGCTGGGCTCGACTGTCAACCCGCGCACCGCTGCGGTCAACCGGTGCTGCGCCGGCGAGCCGCTGGATGCCTGGCGCGAGCGGGAGCCGTTCGAGGTCGAGACCGCGTCGGGCGCAGCCATGCTGGTCCGGCGCGAGGTCTTCGAGCGGGTGGGATTGCTGGACGAGGACTTTTTCCTGTATTTCGAGGAAGTAGACTGGTGCCTGAAGGTACGCCGGGCCGGCTATCGTATCCTGGCCGTGCCGGCCTCGGTGGTGTGGCACAAGGTGTCGGCAACGCTGGGAACAACCTCGCCGGTGATAGATTACTACATGCTGCGCAATCATCTGCGCCTTATCGGCCGGCATTGGCGTGGGCTGCAGCGCATCTCCTTGCAGACGCGCGTCGTCTTGCGCAACCTGCTGACCATCGCCGCCTACACGGCCAAACCTCACGGCGGCCTTCGCATTCCCAACCGGGACGCCCGCCTGCTGGCGCTGCGCGACGCTGCGCTGGGGCGGTGGGGCAAGATGGGGCCGGATGTAGAGAAAGTGTGCTACGAGAACTGATGAACATCCTCTTCCTCTCCCCCTGGCACCCCTACCCGCCCGACAACGGCTCCAAGCTGCGGGCGTATCATCTGATCAAGGCCCTGGCGCAGCATCACCAGGTCACCCTGGTCTCGTTCGCTTTCGATACGGCCCGGCCCGAGGCGCCGTGTGACCTGCACGCCCGGTGCCGGGACGTTCGAACCGTCAAGCTCGATCCGTTTGCCGCCAACCGCGCCGGCGCGCTGCGCACCTTTCTCTCGCTGCGGCCGGTGGTCTCGCGGCCCGTGCCGGCCATGCAGGAGTTGGTGGCCGCCGTGCTGGGCGGCCGGGTCTTCGATGCCGTTATCGCCTCCACGGAGATGATGGCCGATTACGCGCTGCAGGCGCCGGCCTCTGCCGTTCGCATCCTGGAGGAGCACAACGCCATGGCCCGCTGGATGGAGGAGCGCTACCGCCGCGCCCGCCATCCGCTGCACCGGCTGCGCTGCTGGGCGAGCTGGCAGAAGTGCCGCTGGTATGAAGCTCGTTTCTACCCGCGCTTCGACCTGATCACCATGGTCTCGGAACCGGATCGCCGCGCCACCCTGGCGGCCATCGGCGCGGGCGGGCCGCCGGTGGCCGTGGTCCCCAACGGCGTGGACTGCCGGGACCGGCGCCCCGGTCTGGCCGAGCCGCTGCCCGACCGGCTGGTCTACAACGGCAGCCTGACCTACTACGCCAACTACAACGCGGTGCGCTTCTTCCTGGAGGAGATCTTCCCCCGGGTCCGCCAGGCCCGGCCTCAGGCCCATCTGGTGGTCACCGGCTCCCTGGCCGGCGTGGACACGGCCGGCCTGCCCTTGAGCGACGGCGTCACCCTGACCGGTTTTGTCGAGGACGTGCGCCTGCCGGTAGCCCAGGCGACCGCGTGCGTGGTGCCCCTGCTGGACGGCGGCGGCACCCGGCTCAAGGTGCTGGAGGCCATGGCCCTGGGCACGCCGGTGGTCGCCACCTCGAAAGGCGCCGAGGGCCTGGACGTGGCCGACGGCGAACACCTGCTCCTGGCCGACGACCCGCAGACCTTCGCCGCCCGCACGGTCGAGCTGTTGAGCAACCCCGACCTGCGCCGGCGCTTGGCCGCCAACGCCCGTTGCCTGGTGGAGCAGCGCTACGACTGGGACGCCATCGGTCGGCGCTTCGTGGCGCTGGTGGAGGAAACGGTGGCCCGGCACCGGGCTTTGTTACCCAGCGGGGACTGAGATGAGCTGTGCTA
>JBBITV010000101.1:0-10701 GCA_037440585.1 Chloroflexota bacterium | reverse complement strand
TGCTCGCTCCCTACTTCGCGCCGCGCCGGCTACCGGAGCACGTAGGGAGCCTGGCGATTATCGGGCTGGCAGGCGGGACCGTTGCTCGCCAGTATACAGCCATCTACGGCCCTATCCCTATCGATGGCGTCGAGATCGATCCGCAGGTCGTGCGTGTTGGACAACAATATTTCGCTATGGACGCGCCCAACCTGACCGTCGCCGTCCAAGACGGCCGCACCTGGCTGGCCCATAGTAGTGGCCGCTACGACGTGATTGTCCTCGATGCCTACCGGCAACCCTACATTCCGTTCCACCTGACTACGGTTGAGTTCTTTCGCGATGTGCGCGACCACCTGACCTTGAACGGCGTCACTGCCATCAATGTCGGACGGAGCCGGACTGATTTCCGGCTGGTGAATGCCCTGGCCAGCACGATGCGCGAAGTATTCTCCAACGTCTTCATCATCGACGTGCCCACCGCATTCAACAGCCTGGTCATCGGCACGGTGCAGCGCTCCAACCTGATCGAATACGCTGACAACGTCACAAACCTGACCGATCCGCGCCTCCTGACCGTCGCCGAGCGCGCCGCTGGCCGCATCCGCGAGTTCAAAGACCCCGGCCCTATCTTCACCGACGACCAGGCGCCGGTGGAGCAAATGACAGACGCGATTATTCTGAGGTATATGTTTGGAGGAGAGTGAAACGTGATGCGTTAAACGTCAAACGTCAAGATCCTTTCACGTTTGACGTTTGACGCCCGGAGTCCATTATGCGCCAATTCGCCCATGCTCTCGTCGTGGTTTCGCTGCCCGTATTCTTGCTGCTCCTTAACGTCCGGCTGGTCATGTCCCACGCCTACGTCAGCTTCGAGTATAGCCAGCCTGGCTTCCCCCGGGCCGAGCTTGTCGATGATGCCGACCGCTATCGCCTTGCCGCCGCCTCGGTCGACTTTGTGCGGGGCGAAATGCCGGTCGAGGCCTATCGTGCTCTGCGCCTTGGCAATAGAACTGCATTCAACGAACGCGAAATCAAGCACATGATCGACGTTCAGATGGTAACCCGCCGGGCCTTCCTGGTTCACTGGCTCTCTGCTGGCCTCATCATCCTGGGCCTCCTGAGCCTGGTACGGCAACCCAACGCCCGGATGTACATTGCCCAGGCCCTACTCTCAGGCAGCATTCTCACTATCGTGCTCCTTGGCGCCATCGGCCTGGGCGCCGCGTTAGGCTTTGACTGGTTCTTCGTCAAGTTCCACCAGGTCTTCTTCGAAGGCAATAGCTGGCTGTTCCTGGAGACCGATACCTTGATCCAGCTCTTCCCCGAGCCATTCTGGTTCGCTGCCGCAATTCTCCTGGCCGGCGGTACAGTACTGGAAGCCCTTCTCCTCGGTCTTGCCGCCTGGCTCACCATACGAGTTTCGGGTTTCGGGTTTCGAGTTCCGCGTCAACCCGGAACTCGAAACTCGAAACTCGAAAACTGAAGCTCGAAAGGAAGTCCACAATGAACGAACTCGACCTCTGGCGCGAACTCGCCATCCCCGGTACGACCAAACTGGTGCTCCTGGTGATGGATGGATTGGGTGGCCTGCCTCGCCCATCCGACGGTCTCACCGAACTGGAGGCCGCGCACAAACCAAATATGGACAAACTCGCCTTCGAGTCTCAACTCGGGCTGACTGACCCTGTCGCCCCCGGGATCACTCCCGGCAGCGGGCCTGGTCATCTGGGGCTTTTTGGCTACGATCCCCTGGTCTATGAAGTCGGGCGCGGCGTGTTAGAAGCCCTCGGCATCGGCTTTGACCTCAGCCCCGATGACGTCGCTATTCGCGGCAACTTCTGCACCGTGGACGCCCAGGGCAATATAGTCGACCGCCGGGCCGGGCGCATCCCGTCTGAAAAGGGAGCCGAACTTGTCCAAAAGCTGCGTCCCATCCGGTTGGCGGGCATTGAAACCTTCGTTGAGCCAGTCAAAGAATACCGCTTTGTCCTGGTCCTTCGCGGCAAGGGCCTCTCCGGCGACTTGACTGAGACCGACCCCCAACTCCTGGGCGTCTCGCCCCTCCCGGTCAAAGCACTCAGCCCAGCCGCCGAGCGTACCGCCAGCCTGCTGAACACCTGGATCGACCAGGCCCGGCGCATCCTGGCCAATGAGCACCCAGCCAACATGACCCTCTTGCGCGGGCTGGCTAAGGAACCCGGCCTGCCCAAAATTCCGGACCTGTACAAGCTACGTGCCGCCTGCATCGCCGTCTACCCCATGTATCGGGGCGTCGCCAAATTGGTGGGCATGGACATTCTGCCCCCACCGGCGACCATCGAAGAGGAATTCGACCTCCTGGCGCGCGAATGGTCTAACTACGACTACTTCTTCGTTCACATCAAACCCACTGACAGCCGTGGCGAAGATGGCAACTTCGAAGCAAAAAAGGCTGTCATCGAGCAGGTCGATGTCCAGATCCCCAAGCTTATGGCTCTCAACCCGGATGTTATCGTCATTACTGGCGATCACTCGACCCCCTGGTCGCTCCGCTCCCATAGTTGGCACCCGGTGCCATTCCTGCTCTGGTCCAAAACAGGCCGCCCCGATGGCATCGATCAATTCGGGGAACGGCCCTGTGCCCGGGGCAGCTTTGGGCGTATCCCCGCCAAGAGCCTCATGCCGTTGATGCTCGCCCACGGGTTGCGCCTCACCAAATTCGGCGCGTGAGAAAAGCCGTGTTGGGACGGCAGTTTAACTGCCGTCCCAACACCGAAGCTACCGTAACATCCCCACTCACCCCTCGTTCTCAAAGGCAGACGCGCGCTCCAGGAACCTACAAAGGACAAATTGGCAACTTGTCCAACAAACGGCTCTAATGATCTTCTAAAGTCTTTTTAATGATGGCTTAATCTGAGTGGGGTATGATAGTTTTAGAAAGACGAAGTGACTTACCCCCCCCTTCCTCTGATAAAGACCTGAGAGCCGGTTCTTGGGGCGGAGCGCGGCGCTCAGGTCTTTGTCTTGTTCCAGCCATCGATTCAATTGCCAGATAGACAGAACGGTGGTATAATCCACGCGATGTCGCCACCGATCCGAAAGGAAGTCTCATGCGCCTAGACCGCGCCGCCGTCCTTCAGTGGATCGACCAGCACGGTGGTCCTGAAGGTCTGGACCTGTCCGGCCAGGACCTGGTCAGCATCGACCTCAGCGGTGTTGATCTCCACGGAGCCCGGCTCGCCAAAGCCGACCTGCGGGAAGCCGATCTGCGCTGGGCCAACCTCCGCGAAGCCGACCTCTCCTGGACCGTCCTACAAACTGCCGACGTTCGCTGGGCGGACCTCCGTGGCACCAACCTCCGCCAGGCCGACCTGCGCGGCGCCAACCTATGGGGCGCCAATCTCACTGGCGCAGACATCTCTGGGACTGAACTAAGCCAGGCTGACCTCTCCAAAAGCGGTTTTGCAGGCACTCCGGTGAGCGAGAGTGGTACCGCCAATTGGCTGGTGCGGACAATTGGACGCGACCGGCTGAAGGGGCTCGGCACTCCCCGCAATCTGGCGCTTCTGGGTCTCACTTTCCTGGGCTTACTGTACATTTGGGGTTTTGCATTCCTTGCGACCTATTACGCACAGTTTGGCGTGACCCCAACTGTTGCCCTGGATCTATTATCCGCCCAATACCTTCTCCAGGGCTGGGAGATCCTCAGCCTGACCCTACGCTTCCTGATCTCCCTCCCCCTGATCATTCTGTACGCTCTCATACTGATTGCCGTTCTGTTGGCGATCCCCCTGGCTTTTATCTCCCTTGGCGATCGATTGCTCAGTCATGTGGAAAACGCAAGTCTACGGCGAATAATCATAGCTGCTCTCTTAGTCCTGTATATAATAAGCTTTCTGGTGCTCTTTCGGTGGCTCGACCCCCTCTGGCAGTGGCTGACCACCTACGCCCTACCCTCTCCAGAAAGCTTTGCTGCCATGAGCTCCTTGCTCAGTTCCGGTTCAGTCCTGGGCAAACTACTCTTGCTGATAACCTTGGCGTTACTCGCTGGCCCCCTGTGGATTCTCTACCGCCTGCTCTGCCAGGCCATCCCGAGAGCAACCTTGCCATCTGCCTTCGTCCGTCGTTATCCGCGTGCGAACGGCCTGCTCGCCATCCTGCAGCGGTCACGGCTCTTTGCCCGGTCGGACCCTCTAGCCCAACGTGAACGGAATCTGGGCCTGGTCACTACTGCAACCCTGCTCCTGACTCTCCCGATCCTGTTCACACAGACCGCCGTAGTCCGCGCCCAGAATGACATGTGTAGCGGCGGCGGTCTACCGCAGGTTACGCTCTATTCAAACGAACTCCTGAAATCCGGCACAACAGCCATCGATAACTTCGGCTCAGAACAAGCGTGTCTGCGTCTGCTGCTACTGCGCGGTACCAAATACTTTGTCTTCTACCCTTTCCAAACAAGGGGGCTAGAAGGCCATCGCCGGCCGGTCGTCTACGAAGTGTCGTCGGCAGACGCATTCCTGAGCTATCACTCTGAGATACGCAAAGACTGTCTCATCTGCTCCGATACCGATACCGTGGCCCTCTCTGCAATCCCTATCATCGTCGTACCCACGCCGACAGTCCACCCAACCTGGACTCCTACGCCGGGGCCAACCAACACGCCATTGCCAACCAACACCGCGCTTCCCACCAATACCCCTCTGCCGACCAATACGCCACTTCCCACGATCACGCCCAGGCCCAGCATCACGCCAACCCCACTGGCAGAGGATGTCTACGAACCGGATGATACCGCCCAACAGGCGCAATTTATTGGCATCGGTGAGAAGCAGACCCATAGTTTTTATCCCGATGGTGATTTTGACAAAGTCAAGTTTATCGTTAAGGAAGGTCGCTGGTATAAAGTAACAACCAGCAACCTGGCGGTCGGCGTCGATACACAACTCATCGTTGCGGTCAGGGAGATTCTTTGCGAACCTGCTGACTGCACCAACGACGACATAGCGGCCGGTACCCTGACTTCCGAAGTTCTCTTCCAGGCTGAATCCAACGGCTACGCTTATGTGACTGTTACCAATACTGGTCGCTACTGCCCGACGTGCACCTTTGACCTCACCGTGGTTGAGATCCTCCCAACGCCAACGCCATCCGCGACCCCGACAGCCAGCGATACGCCTACGCCGACGGTGACCCGGACGCCTACGGCCTCCCTCACGCCAAGCCGAACACCGACCAGCCCGATCATCCCTTCGGCTACAGCTACGAAGACGTGGACGCCTACGCGAACACCCATGAAAACGCCAACCATCACCGCTACCCCCAGCCGATCGCCAACACCGATCACGCCCACTGTCACTCACACCGCCTCGCCACAGCCGAGTGCAACAACACCAGGCCCACAACCCAGCGTGATCTCCAGTTCCAGTGAGGGCACGCCGACAGCCACCCTGCAGAGCATGGACTAGCGAGGATGAGGGACTACGCCACGCATACGCTACCGTATCCCGTTCAAAGCTGGCACGTCTAATCGGTGGCATAGTAGATAGGAGACAGCCGGTGAGTGATGACCTCCGGCTGCTAGAGCGAGCCGGGACTTACGACCCTGTAGCACTGGCCGAAATCTACGACCAGTACTACGTTCGCATCTATAACTATATCTACCACCGGCTCGGAGATCCCGGGATTTCCGAAGATCTCACTGCCGAGGTCTTTTTACGCATGCTTGAGTCCGTCAAAGCCGCTAAAGCCTGGCATACATCGTTGACAGGCTGGTTATACCGCATAGCCCACAACCTGGTCATTGATCATTACCGTCGTCAGACCAAGCGCGAAGGTCCTGAGTTGAACGAACGTGTCATTCCGGCTGCCGACAACCCTGTTCTATCTCTGGAAAGGCTTCTTGCACAACAACAGTTGCGCGAAGCGGTTCACACCCTCACAGAGGACCAGCAACAGGTTATCTTCCTGAAATTTGTCGAGGATCTCAGCAACGCCGAAGTAGCCGACATTCTGGGCAAGACTGAGGGTGCCATCAAAGCGTTGCAACACCGAGCGCTGGCTTCCTTGCGCCGCGCGCTGGAGGGCGCAGGATGAGCCGCGATTTTATGTCTGTACTGGACGAGAGCCTCGCCCGTCTGAGAGACGGTGAGTCCCTGGAAACATGCATCCTCGACTATCCGGAGCACGCCAGTCAACTCGCCCCACTGCTCGAAACCTTCGTTGCACTACAGACCCTCAAACCAGTCCCGCCACCTATACCCAGCGCCATGTTGAGTGGCCGCCAACGTTTTCTGGCCGAAGCTGCCCGGCTGCGGCAAGCCGAGTCTAAGGCGCGGCCAGGGCTGCGCAGCCGTGCCGAAGTCTGGCTTAGCCGTCTATGGCAACCAGTTCCCCAGCAGCGCCTGGCATGGGCCGTGGTCACCGCAATGGCCGCGCTCCTCGTGTTCGTCCTCGTTAGTGGCAGCGTCGTTCTGGCATCCACGGATAGCCTCCCCGGGGATGCCTTGTACCCGGTCAAGCTTATCGTCGAGACCGTGCAACTCACGTTGACCTTGGACCCGGAAGCCCATGAGCAACTTGGCCGTGAACTAAACGAGCGCCGGCGCCAGGACATTCAGAAACTGGTTGATCGCGGCCGGGAAGCCCAGGTTACTTTTGAAGGTGTCATTCAGAGTATGCGTCCAGGGACGTGGGTTATTGCCGGTTACCCGCCCCTCGTTATTGACAGCCAGACGACTATTGAGGGCAACGTCGGCGTAGGGGCACGGGTTCGCATCAACGCGCAAAGTGAGTCGAACGGCAGTTTACGGGCACTCGGGGTCAAAGTGTTAGTACTGGCGCCAGTGCCTACCACCACGCCATCGCCCACGCCAACTGCTACGCTGTCTCCAGAGGTCAGCACACCGGTGCTGCCAGCCGCTACGGACACGGCAACGGCCGTGCCGCCGACGCCCACCGTCACCCCTACCCCCACCCGGCTACAGCCAACGCGGACCGCTACCCCAACTCCGTCGGCGACCGAATCGCCGTTGCCTACGCCGACGGCCACGGCACCCAAGGCGGAGCCAGTAGTGCCACGACCCATCCGGTGGACAGGGTGTATCCTGGCGCGACTAAGTGAAGCGATCTGGGTTATAGGTGATAAGGAAGTTATCATCACAGCCGAGACTAAGATCAGTGGCGAACTAGCCGTGGGACGCCTGGCAACAGTGGGTGCTTTCGCTGAGGGTAATCGCTATCGTGCCCAGTCTATAGAGGTGTTGGATGAAGAGAAGCTTGATTTAGCGGGTGTGATTCAGGAGATGGGATCGACGGTGTGGACGATTGGAACGTTCAAAGTCACCGTTGATTCTCAACAGACGCGGATCATCGCCCCACGACCACTCCGACCTGGCGATTATGTCCGCGTCAGTGCCCTCCGCAGATGTACGGAGGTGCACCTGGCGCTCGTCATTGAGATGCCGTATAGAAAATGGGCCGGCGTCGTCCGGCAGATTACCGGGGACCGCTGGTTCATCGACGGCGCTGAGGTCATCGTCAATGACAGTACACAACTGATAGGGAACCCAGGTGTGGGGAGCCGCGTGGAAGTCGTCGCAGCCATGCCACCCGATGGGCCTCCGATTGCCCTGAGCATTACGGTGCTGCCAACCCGCACGCCCACGCCACGGCCGACGGCGATGCCGACTTCAACTCCAATACCGACGGCTTCACCACCAGCGACGATCATTGCGACGCCAACGCCTGAGCTGTTGACCGGGACGCCTGCTCCCTATGTAGACCACCCGCCCGATAAACAGCGAGCACTGGCTGAAACGACCACTTCCACACCTAGTCTGCCCCATTAGGTGGTTGTGACCGAACGCCAACGTCGTCAAGTACAGCGCGGGCCAAGAGGCCAGTTCCTTTCCGGTTTTGTGAATCATTCTGGCAAGTCGAAGACAGCTATGAGAAACGTGACAAATCAACTCCATTTCTCCCAACGGCACCCTGAATCAGGTACAATAGGAGAGCCGCCTATGCGTCGAGTCACCGTTGAGTTCGTGCTGGCTATGCTTCTAGCTCTCGCAATGATGTCTGCCGCAGTATTCAGCCTGGAGGCCTGGACTGTTCGAACGGGGAACGCACTTGCTTCATACGAGGTAAGTCCAGCCCCTGGAAAAGGTGAAAACGGTGCAGATTGGACATCTCAAGTCATTAGCACCACCCCTGGCGAGTGTGGCCTGGAGGTTGTCAAACGGATAAACCAGCCGGGGACGCAAAAGTATGTTCTTGAAATTAATAACACAGGCAAAGTCACTTTTGAAGCCACTGCACTGGCTTTAACATGGCCTAGCTCGATCAACGGGGCACTCAAGGCCGTCACACTAGACGAGCAGGTCCTGTGGGGAGAGAGTCCTATCGCTACGTCCCCGGCATACATAGAACTCAGGCAACCAGGGATTTTTAAGCCGCGTGCTATGGCCCGTTTTGGCGTCGAGTTCACGGGGAGCACGATTGCATATGCACCCTACACGTTTGTGATCACTGGCTCGACCCCGGCTGGCAAGTGCGTGTTCCAGCACGTGGAAGACGTCCCCCGGGAGCGATTCAAGGGACCTATCCAGGAACTACCGTCACCATATCCTTATGGGAATTGGAAGATTGCTGGCAAGATCGTCGAGGTCAACGAGGAAACTGAGATTATCCCAAGAGAACAACGACCCAAAGTAGGTGATGAGGCAAGTGTTGTCGCGACAAGAGAGAGAAACAAACTCGTGGCCATCAGCATTAGCTGGACTGAAAGAAAGGATGGCACGTTATCCCTTTCTGGAATCATCGCCGATCTGCCAGACACAGTCAGCCTGATCGGCCTCTGGTATCTGACAACTACCGACTCGATGACGGTGCCGATCCAGGTTGAACCCACGACCACGATCACCTACACACAACGACCCCAACGGGGTGACTACGCCTACGTTGAGGCGAAGCGCCTAGAAATTGGAGTTTCGGCTCTGGCTGCCCAGCGGGTCGTCGTAGAAACCCCTGCCGATAGGCAGAAAACAGTGCAATTCGAAGGGCCGATCAGCAGTCTTGGAACCTGGCCATTGCCACCAACCACGTGGATAGTTGGCGGCATCACGGTTACCGTTACCACATCAACTATCGTGACCCCTGTGCGATGGGTGACCACGAGTGCGCTGGTTGAGGTTCGCGGCCGCCAACAAGAGACCGGCGAAGTCCAGGCGAGCAGTATCCACGTTCGCCCTCCGGCGAATCTCAAGGAAACCGGATCTGTTGTCTTCGTTACGGGAACCGTTGAGGCGCTTCCACCGGGTGTTTCCCCCCTGGGCGAGTGGACCATCTCCACCCCGCTAACTGCATCACGGCTGATGAGTGTCACGGTGGACGAGCAGACAGTGATCGACGAATCAGAAGCAAAGGCTCAAAAGGGGGCACGCGTCGAGATAAGAGTTCAGGTTCTTGCAGCAGGGCGTCTGCGTGCCTTAAGGGTTACCGTACGGCGAAGAGCGATCGCGGCACCAGTACCGGCTTTGAAAGACTCCTTCACCCTGACAAAAAGCCTGGCTGGGCAATCAGAAGGCGGGTGGGCTAATCTGCTATCAGAGATCGTTTCGGAAGCGAACGACGATGCCAGCCACCCGGCAATCGCCCTTGACGGCGATGGCTTACTCCATCTCGTCTACGTCAGCGACACACCAGAAGGGCCAGTCCTCCGCTTTAGATACCGCCAGGGGACGACCTGGGTTACCACGCCTTTTGAAATCACGAACGGCCGGGATCCTGTCCTGGCTACCGACTCCCAGGGGCGAGTTCATCTCGCCTACACGTATGAGACAATCAGCAACACGAATCGCATACAGTATCGCTGCCGGACGCCGGGCACACAGGGAAGGTGGTTCCCCGATTTTCCAAGAGACCCTGGTATCAGCGAGTCTTTGGCGCGACCCCGGCCCGCTATCGCTATCGGGCGGGATCTATCCCCGGATCAACCTGCAACTCCCCATATCACCTGGGCGCAGGGTGGGCAGAACGATTCGGAGATTTACCATAATAAGTTGAAAGACGATGGCGAGAATTGTCCAGACTTTACAGGTGCCTCCCCCATTGTAAACGATCCCTTCCAGGATAGAGCCACGGGCACTTCGCCCAGTTTGGCGGTTGACGATCACGATCGCATCCACGTGGCGTGGCAAGACCTGTACAGCTCGACATCTGAGATATTCTACTCTCGCTGGGGCCCGAACGCGCAAGGCCAGTGGAGTTGGTCAAATCAATACATTGTGTCCGCACTGGGCCAGAACTGGTTCTCAGGCAAGGACTCCAAACTACCCTCTGTGGCGGTTGAGCCAGGTTCGGGCGCCCCGCATCTGGCCTGGGAACAGATCCTCGACAGCAGCACCGCCAGTTCTCAGCTCTACTATGCATTCGACACTGCAACTCTATGGTATACACCGACCTGGTCGCAGTTGTACCTGCCTTTCGACGAGAAGTTCCTGCAATCCCGAAATCCGCGCCTGGTGTTTGATGGCTGGACACAACTATACCTGGCTTGGGTTGAGGGTAGAGACATACGTGTTTGGTCCAAGACGCGGGGCACGAGCAACGACTGGCAAGAAACGGCTCTGGTAGAGGCGTCCACGCAGGGCGGCGGCGACTCGCCCGCACTGGGCGAAACCGTCATTCTCATTGACTCGAAGCAACGGTCTAATCAGGTTTAGCACCGCTCATGCTCTCAAA
>JBBITV010000100.1:2087-10709 GCA_037440585.1 Chloroflexota bacterium | reverse complement strand
GCGCGCTGTCTCGATTTTGATCGACATATCGGCCAGCATGAACTGAATCGCCTGAAAGTTGGCAATCGGCTGGCCGAACTGGACACGTTCTTTGCTGTACTTGATCGCCGCCTCCATCGCTGCCCGGGCCAGGCCTACGCCCGAAGCGGCGATACCCGCCCGCGAGCGATCCAACGTCTGCATGGCGATCAAGAAGCCCTGGCCCTCCTCGCCAAGGCGGTTGGCGGCGGGGATGCGCACATCTTCGAAAATCACTTCGGTCGTGTTGGAGGCGCGTTGCCCCATCTTGTCTTCCGTCTTGCCGACGGAGACGCCCGGCGTGTCACGCGGAACGATGAAGGCCGTAATCCCGCGCCCTTTCTTCTCCGGGTCAGTCGAGGCAAAGACGCTGTATAGTGAGGCGACTCCGCCGTTGGTGATGAACCGCTTGGTGCCGTTGAGCACGTACTCGTCGCCCACACGGCGCGCGCGGGTGGTGATCGACGCAGCATCTGAGCCCGCGCCGGGCTCCGTGAGACAGAAGGCACCCAGTCTGCCTTCCTCGCACAACGGCCTGAGGAACTTACGCTTCTGCTCGTCCGTTCCCGCCAGGACGATGGGCGTCGTTGCCAGGGAGTTGGCCAGGATGCTGGCACCTATGCCGATGCAGCCGGCTGCCAGCTCCTCCGATACCAGACAATCCTCCAGTGAGCCTAGCCCGCCGCCGCCATACTCTTCGGGCACGGTGATGTTCGTCAGGCCGATGCTGTGCGCCTTTTTCTGGACCTCCCAAGGGAACTCCTCCGTCCGGTCGTAGTAGGCTGCGATGGGGGCCATCTCTTTCTGCGCGAAATCCCGAGCCAGCTCGCGCAGTGCCTGTTGCTCTTCGGTGAGCGTGAAGTCGATCATGGTCGCCTCCTGAAAAAATGGTGCGACTAGTACTACAACGAGACTCCGCATTTATGTCATTCTGAGCGAAGCGAAGAATCTCGTTCCCACACCGCGATTCGGCGCCGAAAGAGGAGATTCTTCGTCGCTCCGCTCCTCAGAACTTGTCCTGAGCAAAGCGAAGGAATGACAAAGTCTCGTTGTAGTACTAGAGTCTGGCTAAAAACTGTGGGAAACGGTTCGTAGTGCGCACTTTAGTGCGCTAAAGCGCCCACTACGAACCTGTGTCCACAGAATTTAGCCAGACTCAATTCAAAAGCTAAGGATTGAAAGCGCATGGCTGAAAACTTAGTTGCTGATATGATGGCCGTTGCCATCGCTCGCCTGCTGCGTGACGGCGAACGGGTCTTCCACGGCGTGGCCTCACCGCTGCCGATGGTGGCAACCTTGTTGGCCAAAAAACTCCATGCTCCAAATCTGGTTTACCTGAATATCACCGGCAGCGTGGACCCGGTGCCCGACACGCTACCGTCTTCCACGGTTGACCCTCGCTTGCTGAAAGGTACGCGCAGCCTGGTCACCCTGACTGACCTCTTCGATCTCTCGGCGCGCGGGGAATTGGATACCGTCTTCCTGAGCGGCGTTCAGATTGACGCGCAAGGCCGGATCAACATGAGCGCCATCGGCCCGTACGAACGGCCCAAGGTGCGTCTGCCGGGTGGTGCGGGGAGCGCGTGCCTGATGCCTACCGCCAAACGAACCATCCTCTGGCGCACGAAACACGACCCGCGCACCTTCGTCGAGAAGGTCAGCTTTGTGACGGCGGCCGGGCGGGTGGATCGGGTGGTGACACCGCTGTGTGTTTTTCAGATGCGGGAGGGCCGGCTGCAGGTGGAGACAATTTTTCCGTATTCTTCGCCGGAAGAAGTGCGCCAGCAGACCGGCTTCACGGTGGAGGTGGACGATTCGATGCCCATCGCGCCCTTTCCGACCACCGAAGAAATGGCGGCGCTGCAGGCGGTTGACCCACAGGGTGTGCGGTTGGTGGAGTTCTGACCAACCCTTGCGAAGGTTCTTGACCCTTCATTTCCCCTTCGGCTTCGGCAGTAGATCTCCCCGCCACAAAAAACGTGCTGGCGAAGCCCTTCAGCCCCCCGGCCCCCCAATCGAGACTGCTTAAGAACTACACACGTCGAGATGGCTCTATCATAGCATACGGGTGACAGGAAAGTGACAGGAAAGTGCCAGGAGAATTGATTTTCGCGCTGAAAACATGGTATAATTCGAACCAAATTCACCTTAAGGCATGAATGCTATGAGCGAAACTGATGATGGGACTGATGCACATTCAAACGCCAAAAACGACCGTGCCGGCGATGGTCGAAGGAATCCGGAGTGAGGCGGATGAGCGCCGGCGGCAGACTTTGTTCAGCAGTTTGCTGGCGCTACTAGAGGACAAGGAGCATATCGCAATGGTGGAATAATTGTTGGAATGGGAAGAAGAGTTTCTTCTGGACAGACCGTTCCTGCGTCGCATTCGTGAGCGCGCGCAGACCGAAGGGTGCTTGGAGGGCCGTCAGGAGGGCTTGCGGCAAGGACTCTTGGCTGGAATTGATGGGAAGAATTGCGTGTGGACGACCTCGAGCGAGTCGGTGCAATTGTCTGCTTCGTGGTCGCCCAGCCACATCGCCGCCAGGGCATCGCCCGCAGGCTACTGGACGCCGCCTGTGAGGGATTTCGCCGCCAGGGCCTGGCGGTCGCAGAAGCTTACCCACGCAAAGGCTCCACTTCGGATGCAGTCAACTATAAGGGGCCGTCCCAATTGCACAATTGATGGAGACAACATCATGACGAAGATCAAGAACATCCTGGCAACCAAAGGCACGAACGTCATTACCATCCGTCCTGAACAGTCGCTCAAAGAGGCCGTCGCCACATTAACCAAACATAACATCGGCGCGCTCGTCGTCGTGGACGCGGCGGGCAGACTGGCCGGCATTATCTCTGAGCGCGATATCATTCGTGCAGCAGCCCGGCGCGATGATGTCTTCACCCAGCCTGTCAGCGAAGTAATGACCAGGAGCGTCATCACGGCCGTGCCCAACGACGATCTCCGGTCCGTCCTACAGACGATGACCAACAAGCGCTTCCGCCATTTGCCGATTGTGGAACACGACAAGCTGCTCGGCATCGTATCCATTGGTGACGTGGTCAAAGCCCAGCTCGATCAATACCAGGGCGAGATTGACACACTTCAGACTCAGATCATCAAGGGTGAGCCACAATGACACAACCTGGCACTGAAACCAACCCCCTACGTGTGGCCATCATTGGCTCCGGCCCGGCCGCGTTCTACGCCGTCGAGCACCTGTTTAAACAGACTGACCTGGTCATAGAGGTTGACATGTTCGACCGCCTGCCGACGCCCTTTGGCCTGGTGCGCGGCGGTGTCGCGCCTGATCACCAAAAGATCAAGACCGTTACCAGGGTCTATCACCAGCTCGCGTCCCATCCCCGGTTTCGCTTCTACGGGAACGTCGAATTCGGCAAACACATTCACCTGGCCGACCTGAAGGAGCACTATCACCAGATCGTGTACGCCACAGGCGCGCAAACCGACCGGCACCTGGGTATCCCCGGCGAGAACTTGAAGGGCAGTCACCCGGCCACTGAATTTGTGGCCTGGTACAACGGCCATCCCGATTTTCGTGATTGCCAGTTTGACCTTTTGCACGAACGAGCGGCCGTGGTCGGGATCGGCAACGTGGCCATCGATGTGGCCCGTATGCTGTGTCGCACACCGGAAGAACTGGCGACGACAGACATCGCCGATTACGCCCTGGAAGCTCTGAGCAGGAGTCGCATCAAAGAGGTGTATTTGCTGGGTCGGCGCGGACCGGCCCAGGCAGCTTTCACCAACCCAGAAATCAAAGAAGTCGGCGAGCTGGCTGACGCCGATGTCTTCACCCGCCCCGACGAGGTGGAGCTTGACGAGTTAAGTCGCGCATCGATTGAACAGGATAAGGTCACGCAGAAGAAGGTGGAGATTCTGCAAGGATATGCGCTGCGAAAGCCAACCGGGAAATCGCGCAAGCTCTACATTCGCTTTTTGGTCTCGCCGGTCGAACTTATCGGCAACGAAGCTGGCCACGTCAGTGGAATGAGCCTGGTCAGAAATGTGCTCTATCAGACTGAGGCGGGCACATTAGCCTCCAAACCTACCGACCATTTTGAAGAATTGCCGGTGGACCTGGTATTCCGCTCCGTAGGCTATCGAGGCGTCCCGCTGCCCGGCGTGCCTTTCCACGAGCGCTGGGGCGTCATTCTGAATCAGAAGGGTCGGGTGATCGATCCCGAGACCCAAGGACCGAGAGTCGGCGAATACACTGCCGGCTGGATCAAGCGCGGGCCAACCGGCGTGATTGGCACCAACAAACCGGACTCGGTCGAGACGGTGAATTGTATGCTGGAAGACCTGGTTCAGGGATCGATTCTCCGTCCCGCGCAGCCTGACGCGGCCAGCGCGGAGCAGCTTGTGCGTGAGCGCCAACCCCGGTATTTTTCCTATGCAGACTGGTTACGCCTGGACGAGATAGAGGTGTTACGAGGGAAAGCGCTAGGCCGCCCGCGTGTGAAGTTCACGCGCATCGAAGATATGCTGGCCGCGCTGGGGCGCTCGTAGTGTGGCTATTAAAAGTCGGGGCGAGGCCGCCTGAGAGAACCCCACGGATCTTGGCGAGATACTCGTCCTGGCGGCCTCGCCCCGACGTTGCTGAACGCTAATATTTCGGCATACTCGGGTCCACCTGGTCCGACCAGGCCAGGATCCCGCCCTTCAGGTTCTTCAGCTTGCGGAAACCGGCGTCGCGCAGCATCTTCAAGGCCTTGGCGCTACGCGCCCCACTCCGGCAGTGGAGCACGATCTCATCGGCCGAGTCCAGCTCATGCATCCGCGCGGGCAGATCGCCCAGCGGGATGAGTCTGGTGCCGGGGATGCGGCAGATGTCCCACTCGTGGGGCTCGCGCACGTCGATAACCACCAGGTGCTGCCCGTCCCGGTCCATCCAACGTCTTAGCTCAATGGGCGTGATCTCCCACTGGGGTCCGAGTTCTTCGGCCAGCTCCTCGCCCCGCCCGATCTGGACGCCGCAGAACTGCTCGTAGTCAATCAGCTCGTGAATCGTCGGGCGCTCGCCGCAGACCGGGCAGTCGGGATTCTTGCGCAGCTTGACCGTGTGCGTCGTCATGTCCAACGCATCGAACAGCAACAAACGGCCGATCAGCGGCTGGCCGATGCCAAGAATGAGCTTGATCACTTCAGTCGCCTGAATCGTGCCCAGGATTCCGGGCAGAATGCCCAGGACGCCACCCTCGGCGCAACTCGGCACCTCGCCAGGCGGCGGCGGCTCGGGGTACAGGCAGCGGTAGCACGGCCCTTCCCTGGCGTAAAACACCGACGCCTGGCCCTCGAACCGGAAGATGCTGGCGTGAACATTGGGCTTGCCCAGCAACACACACGCATCGTTGGTCAGGTAGCGCGTCGGAAAGTTGTCGGTACCGTCAGCGATGATGTCATAATCTCTCATTATGTCGAGCGCATTGTCGGAATTGAGCAGCGTCTCGTGGGGAACGATCTCGATTTCCGGGTTGATCGCCCATAGCTTCTCCATCGCCGACTGAATCTTGGGCCGGCCGACATCGTAAGTTGTATGGATGATCTGGCGCTGTAAGTTACTGAAATCCACCACGTCGAAATCGATCAGGCCGATGCGACCCACACCGGCCGCCGCCAGGTACAGCGCCAGCGGCGAGCCCAGCCCGCCCGCGCCAATGCACAACACACTCGCCGCCTTGAGCTTCTTCTGGCCTTCAAGGCCAACCTCGGGCATAATCAGGTGGCGAGAATAGCGTTTGATTTCTTGATTGCTCAGTGTCACAACCATCGTTTCCCCTCTAGATAGGTACCCAGGTACCCAGGTACACAAGGACTTGGATACCTGGGTACCTGGTGTACTTGTGTACCTATTCAGTACAATCCTAAACTCACATACTTCGTCCCACCGTCCGGGAATAACAGCACCATCACTCCTTCATCAACGTTCCGCCCAACACGCAGCGCCGCGTGCATCACCGCGCCCGCCGAGAATCCGACGAACAGCCCCTCCTCGCACGCCAGTCGCCGTGCTGTCTGCAGGGCAGCGTTTGCCGAGACCGGCACGGTCATGTCGGCAAAGTCGGGATCGTAAATGCCAGGCACAATCGCCGTAGCCATATGCTTTAACCCCTCGATCACCTCCAGCTCGTCTGCCGGCTCGACAGCGATCACCTGGATCGAGGGATCGAAATCCTTTAGCCGCCGCCCGGTGCCCATGAGCGTGCCGGAAGTGCCCAGGCCCGCGAAGAAGTGGGTCACGCGCCCCTCAGTCTGGGCGATAATCTCAGGCCCCGTCGTGTCGTAGTGAGCCCAGACGTTGGCCGGATTGCTGTACTGATCGGGGTAAAAGTAGCGGTCGGGATTCTCCTCAACCAACCGGCGCACCAGGCGGATCGCCCCGTCGGAACCTTCCAGCGGATCAGAGTAAATCACCTCGGCACCGTAAGCACGGGCAACATGCTTGCGCTCCTCACTGACGTTCTCCGGCATCACCAACGTAACCCGGTAGCCCTTAACCGCGCCGATCATCGCGTACGCCACCCCTGTGTTCCCCGAAGTAGAGTCGATGATGATTTTATCACGGGTCAACTGGCCCGAGCGCTCGCCCTCTTCGATCATGCGTAACGCCGGCCGATCCTTGACCGAGCCACCAGGGTTGAACCACTCGGCCTTGGCGTAGACCTCCAGCCGGGGTGACAGGCCCTCGACGATTCGTCGCAACCGGATCAGCGGCGTGTTCCCGATCTGGGCAAGCAAGCTGTGCCGGTCGGCATGGCCGTTCGCCGCCAGCGTCGGTGTGGAATAGTGCTCAAGAACAGGCGTAAATGGCATGTGTCCAACCCCCAATGACCAAATTCCAAATCCCAACGACCAAATCCTAAGCCCCATTTGGTCATTGATCCCTTCGCTCCGCTCAGGGTGGGCTATTGGTTATTAGTCATTCTAGATGAGTCCCCACTCGCTGATGTCAATCTCCATCATGCTGGGGTCCCATATCTCATCACCCAGGGTGACCCTGGCAGGCTTGCCAATGGTCTCCTCCGTCCTCTGCCTGACCTGATCGATCAGGTAGCCCACCGCCGGACAAAATGGCGTAGTCATAATCATCGTGACCTCGGTCTCATCCGGGCGAAAGTCGATGTTGCGAATCAGGCCAAGGTCCACGACGTTCAACCCAATTTCCGGGTCGACGACGTCACGTAGCGCATCCCGCAGGTTAGCAGTCAACAACTCGGTATCCACCGTTGCTTCATTCGCCATTGGAAGTTCTCCTCATAGTCCTCATAGTCGTACAGCTAACGCCCAGTCTATCCTTACATTCGATGCTCTCTCCAGATGATTCCTTACCACTGAGAGCTTTGTCTAAAAAGGTTCGTAAATGACCAAATCCCAAACTGGTTGGGCATCAGTAACGCTCTTGTAGATTCTCACGCTTTGCCCCCAGCCATTGCCGGGATCACCGAGACTTCGTCGCTTTCCTTTACTGGTGTCTGCAATCCTTGCAGCGTTCGGATTTCCTCGCCGTTGACAAACACGTTGATAAACCGTTTCACGTCCCCCGACTCGTCACACAGGCGAGCCCTGAGGCCGGGATACGCCCTCTCCAGTCGCTCAATGATTTCACCCACGGTCCGGCCTTCGGCCTGGACCTTGGCCTGGCCGTTGGTGATTTTCCGTAGCGGGGTTGGGATGTAGACTGTTGACATCGTGCACCTCCTAAAAAATGACCAAATAAAAAGACTCATCGCGGGCAGCCCACGCACCCGTGCGATGAGTCTCAAATCCGCCAGTTCAGGCAGAAATCAGGTTGTCTGTTCCAACTGCCTCTCGAAACGCCTGGGAACCAGATTGGTCAGCGTCCATGAGGCCAGAATCTGGTCGGCAGCGGCTTTCACGTCAGCCCATACCTGGCGCAGCCCACAGTCCCGTTCCAGCTCACAGTCGAAACTGACTTCGGGGTTGGCGCAATCCATCGGGGCGACAGGGCCTTCCAGAATGGCAACTGCCTCGCTGATCCGGATCATCTCCGGCGATCGGGCCAGCATATGGCCACCGTGCGGGCCGCGTAGACTCCAGACCAGACCACCATGGCGTAGCGCCAGCAATAACTAGTTGAAGTAGTTTGCCGGGATCAACTGTCGCCCCGCAATGTCGGCACTGGCCACCGGATCTTCGCCATAGTGCTCGGCCAGGTCAACGAGGGCGCGCAGCCCATACTCACCCCTGCTCGAGAATCTCATCGCACACTCCCGTCTGCGCGGGACAGCGTCTGCGGTCAGCTCTGGTCAATGGGCCTCTTCACCCAACCGTCGTCGAGACCGACCGGCCACTGCCCCGCTAGAGACAGATACACCTCAGGGGCAAAGTCATGGTATAGCGCCACAAGGGCCGCACGCGAATCCTCAAAACTCTCACTCCTTGAAAAGTCTACCAGAACACTCAAGAATTATACGGAGAAAGAGAGTATGTGTCAAGCAGGAACTCAGGGAAACTTGGGGGAACTCGGGGGAACTCACGAGGTTCCTCTGAGTTCCCCTGATTTCCTATGAGTTCGCTGATCTCTCCCCCAACCACTGGCTAATTTTGGGCCAGAGTCCCTT
>JBBITV010000100.1:0-2072 GCA_037440585.1 Chloroflexota bacterium | reverse complement strand
GGCCATGATCCCCACGTGCCCGCCGGGAAGGGTGACCGTCTCCTTGTCCTGGCTGGAGACCAGATCGACAATACTCCGGGACTGAGCTGGCGGAACGATGTGGTCGCGTTCGGCGATGACGTTGAGCAACGAGGCCCCAATATTACGTAAATCGACACGCTGGCCGCGCATGACGAGCTCACCCTTAACCAGCTTGTTCTCCCGGTAGAACTCCTTGACCCATTGGCGGAAGGCCTCGCCTGCGAACGGCACGCCGTCGTTAACCCACTTGTTCATCGTCTGCCAGGCTTCTACGGCTTGAGGATCGTCAAGGCGGTCGAACAGGCTGGTGTATGTACCCAGAAAATTCTCGACCGGCTTGAGGAGCTTGCTCCCCAGGTCGATGATTTCGGCCGGAATATTCCCGAAAGTATCGACCATTTTGTCCACGTCAATATAGCGCTCGTCGAGCCAGATGGTGAAAACACTCGCCTCGCGCGAGGAAAAGTCGAGGGGAGCCGTAAGCAAAATGACGTTGCGGATGGGGTCCTGAGGGCGCAAGGCCGCGTATAGCGTGACCAGCGTGGCTCCGATGCAATAGCCCAGGATGCTGAACTCTTTGGCACCTGAGGTCTTCAGCACCTGGCGCACGGCGCGCGGGATATACTCCAGGGTATAGTCGTCGATTTTGAGGTGTTTATCCTCAGGTCCCGGCACTCCCCAATCCAGTAAGAAGACATCAAAGCCCTGGCCGACCATATATTCCACAAAGCTGTTTCCCGGGCGCAGGTCGAGGATGTAAGGCCGGTTGATCAGGGCATAGACCAGCAGCAGCGGGATCGGATGGCGACGCTCGGCGGGGACGGTAGGATGATAGCGATACAGCCTGGCCTTGTTGAGCGTCCAGATGACATCCTTCGGCGTCTGCCCGACTCGTGCCTGGTCAACGGTGGACATGACCTGAAAGCCTCTGGCGTAGCGGGGGTAGGCACGCTCCATTTCCTGCTGCAGTTTCCGGGCCACTTCTTCGGGATCGAATTCTGCTGTTTCGGTCATGGCCAATACCCCTTATCTCAAAGCCTCAAGGGCTTCTAAAATTTGGTCCGCCTTTGCATCCAGGTCATCGAGGCGCAGTTCGAGGTTCGTCAGGCGCTCGGCAATGCTAAGCACCTCATCGCGGGACGGCATATTCATGCGCCTGAGATACGCTTCCATATACTGTTCGACGAACTTCTGCATGGGCGCCGACGTTTCAAGATAGGCGTTGAGGGACTTGCCCAAGCTTTCGGCAAACGCCTCCGTCCCAACGGTCTCAGCCATCACCTTCGCCCAGGACTCTATGCTTATGTCACGTAACTGTCGCCACGGAGCAAAGGGGTCGAATTCGGGTTTTTGTTCGGACTTTTGCTCACTCATGAAACCTCCACCTCAATGACCAATCCCTGGTCTCACGCCGGTAGGTGCGCCCGAAACTCAGCCCAGGTCGTCACATCCAGCACCGGATCAAGCAACCTGCGTAGCTCGTCCAGGCTCAGGTCACGCACTACCATGATGTATTCTAGCACGACTCGCAGCCCGCGTCCAACCATGCTGCTGATCTCCACCGCGCCTGGGTCCAGGAGAACAATCCCAAGGCCTACGTCACTGACCGCTACAACAAGGACAAGCCACCCCAGGGCGACCCCGACTGTCGCCTGGGCTGCAAGCGCCGCCGCAACCAGCGCGCCTCGGCCCAGGCGCCCCCGCCGACACCCAGCGAGAACCACCAACCGGCCGCTACCGTCTCGGTCGGCGAGTACTACTGGGGCTATGCCTCAGGCGTCGTGGCCACCAAGGTCCCCGGCTGGGGGGAGTTCGTCCCTTCGCGCTGCTCAGGACAGGCCTGGCCGAATTGACCCAACCCTTCGACTGCGCCGACGTCTCCTACTTCTTCCCCCTGATGGCGGCCGTCGAACGGCGGCTCGGCTTCCGGCCCCGGTTCGGCGCGTTCGACGCCGCCTTCGATGCCTTCTACGTCTACGAGTTCTTTCATCGCGACGGGCAGTCCGACCTGGCCAGTGCTTTCGCTGCCGTCCCTTTCTCCGAGAAGGGGG
>JBBITV010000099.1:0-10723 GCA_037440585.1 Chloroflexota bacterium | reverse complement strand
CCATCGGAACAAGGCGATGTAGGACAAGAGAGCGCCTTGCAGAAACAGGCGAAGATTCAGCCAGAGTTGGTGCATTTATTCCATGCCAAGGGTCGCATCGATGCGCGCCTTGCGCAGCATCCACTCGAAAAGCTGCCTGGAGATGACCAGGTAGATCAGACTGAAGAGGAGCATCATCACCCAGCTAAAGGCGACCTCGCCCAGGCTCGCGCCGCCGCTGGTGGTGCCGTGCAGCGCGCGTGCGGCCCAGTAGGGAGCCAGCAGGTAACTGAGCGGTGTGGTCCAGCCGGGCAACAAGGCGATGGGGAACAGGAACCCGGCCAGGATGTAGACCGGGAACTCCATTGCATTCTGCCACTGCTGCACACCTGGGTTCGTGACGAACACGGGGGCGATGATCAGGCCGAAGCAGACAAATGACACCACGGTGAAAGCGACCGAGACGATGAATGGCCCCGGCTGAGCTACGTGCAGTGGATATCCAAACAACAGCGAGGCCAGGGAGTAGCTCGCCACCATCGAACCGAGCGATTGGACGACGTTGGACAGGATCTTACCGAAGACAATGACCTGCATGGGCGTCGGCAGGCCGACCAGGGTCTCCAGGGTGCCTACCCAGCGCTCGTGGGTCATGCTGTTGCCGCTGATGAACAGCAAGGTACTCCATAGGCCGGTCATACCGCTGCCCACGACGACAAAGATCGCATAGTCGCCACCCCGTTCCCGCAGCATCCAGAGCGCCAGCACGGCGATGATCAGCGGCTGGATCAGTATGCCGAAAACGACGAAGGAATCCACGGCCGTCTGGCGCAGTGATATCTCGAAGGCACTGGCGACCACCCGTGCGTAGCTCCGTGCCTGGCGCAGACTCATGCTTCACCTCCTACCAGGCGTACATAAGCGTCTTCCAGCGTGGGCTCGCGGACGTGGACCTTGCCCACCCGCAGCCCGTTGAGTGCGGCCAGCAGGTCGGGTACGGCGGCTGAGCCAAGGGGCGAGTGCACCAACAGGGCCTGCTTCTGGTCTCGATTCTCTACCGAAACAGTATCGACGAAAGGCATGGCCCGCAGACGATTGAGCATCTGCGGCGGGATACCGAAGACCTCCAGTTCGATGACCGAGAGGTCCTGCACGTGGCGCTTGAGGCCCTCGGGCGTGTCCAGGGCGACGATGCGGCCGTGGTCGATGACGGCGATGCGCTGGCACAGGGCGTCGGCCTCGAACATGTAGTGTGTGGTCAGCAGAATCGTTTTGCGCTCTGACTGGAGGTTGCGGATTACCTGGCGCAGCTCCCGCGCACCGACCGGGTCCAGGCCAATCGTCGGCTCGTCGAGGAACAGTAGCTCCGGGTCGTGGAGCAGGGTGCGGGCGATGTGCAGGCGTTGTTTCATCCCCCGCGAATAGCCTTCGGCTCTCTCCTGGCCCCGATCCGCCAGCCCCACGAGTTCCAGCAAGTAGGGAATGCGCTTCCTGGCCACATCCGGGTCCACGTGATACAGGCTGGCGAAGTAGCGCAGGTTGTCGATGCCGGACAGCCGCCAGTACAATCCCCGCTCTCCACCAAAGATAAAGCCGATGCGCGAGCGGATGGCGTCAGCCTGTTTCACTACATCGTAGCCCAGGACACGCGCCTCGCCACCGGTCGGGATGAGTAGCGTGGTCAGCATTTTGACCGTGGTCGTCTTGCCAGCCCCGTTCGGCCCGAGCAAGCCGAACAACTCGCCTGGCTGCACGTCGAAGGAGATGTCTTCCACGGCCAGCACTTCTTTGGATTTGCGCCGGAGGACGCCTATGGTCGTCTGGTATACCCGGCGTAAGTGCCAAACTTCAATGGCATTCATATTGCTCCTACAGAAGCGAAGATTACGCGCTGCCCCAGTTTAGCACAAAACGACTGAAATGCAACCTCAGACAAGCTCTTGGCGATTGACGGCTCTAGCGCTTCATGGTACCATAAGCCGGTCTAAGTTCAATACGGTTCAGTTAAGGTGCGACGCACTTGGTGTTCGATCAGAGATGTGCTTTTTTGACCGCGTGATCTTCATTGTGCTACTCATTGGCCAATTCCTGGCCGCTTCTTCCGGCGTCACGACGGCTGCTGCCTTCCCGGTCATGGCAGCCACCTGCCCCGACTTCAACGGGAATGGACGGGTGGATATCGGAGACCTCCGGACCATTGTCGACCACTGGTGGCAGACGCCCACCGACCCGGACTGGCAAGACAGGTTTGACCGGGATGGGGACGGAGATGTGGACGTCGTCGACGTCATGCAGGTGGCAGCGGCTTTGGATACTACGTGCCCGCCCACCCCCACCCCAACCTCCACCCCAACCCCGACCCCCACGCCGAGCACAGTTAGCTTTGCGGTGATCGGTGACTACGGTTCGGCCGGACAGGGCGAGCTGGATGTAGCCAACCTGGTTAAGAGCTGGACTCCAGCCTTCATCATCACCACGGGCGACAACAACTATCCCAGCGGCGCTGCGTCGACCATTGACCGGAACATCGGCCAGTATTACCACGACTTTATATACCCCTACACGGGCAGTTATGGAGCAGGTGCTACCACCAACCGCTTCTTCCCATCGCTAGGTAACCACGACTGGAATACTGCCGGCGCCGCGCCGTACCTGGAATACTTCACGCTGCCCGGCAACGAACGCTATTACGACTTCACCTGGGGGCCGGTGCACCTGTTTGCCGTCGACAGCGATCGCAGTGAGCCAGACGGAATTTCGGGCACATCGACTCAGGGTGCGTGGCTACAAGGCAGATTGGCTGCGTCGAATTCGTGTTGGAACCTGGTATACTTTCACCACGCCCCCTATTCGTCCGGGCCACACGGCTCCAACGCCAGACTGCAATGGCCCTTCCAGGCCTGGGGCGCCGACGCGGTCTTGTCCGGCCACGATCACGACTACGAGCGCATCATCTTGAACGGCTTTCCATACTTCGTCAACGGGCTCGGCGGTGCTTCTAAATACTCTTTCGGAATCCCAGTGCCAGGTAGCCAGGTGCGATACAACGCCAAGTTCGGCGCCATGCGTGTTAGTGCTACTCCGACGACGATCACATACGAGTTCATCGCCATCGACGGGACAGTGGTGGACACGTACTCCGTGAGCGGAGGGTGTAGCCAGGGATGAAACGCCCGGCACTGTTCTATGCAATTCTCCTGCTTGCTGTCCCGGCGCTGGTGCCCGGCACCGCACCTGTAGCACCTCCGCCGCCGGTCTTCGCTACGGTTGCCAGAGTGGATCCCCGCGTGCTGGAGGACACCACCGATGGCCGGATCGGGCATTTTCTCGTGATTCTCAACCGGCAGGCTGACATGGAAAGCCTGGACGTGCACCGGCTCGACCGCGAAACGCAGGGTCGCGCGATCTTTGACACCCTGCGCCAAACAGCCGCCGCGACTCAACCAGCCGTGCGCGCACAATTAGACCGTTTCGGTGCCAAATATCGCCCTTACTGGATCGTGAACCTGATCGCAGTAGAGGGGAACCGCGCGCTGGTGGAGGCCCTGGCCGCACGCGCCGACGTCAAAGCCATCGAGTCGGATCGCACCTTTCGCGTCCCACTGGAAAAGCCTGAGGCTCTCGCGCCGGCTGCGCCGGCAGGTATTGAATGGAATATCACCAAGATTAACGCCCCTACGTTGTGGGCCATGGGCTACACTGGCCAAAACCGCGTTTATGCCAACGCCGACACGGGCGTACAATGGAACCACCCCGCGCTGAAGTCGCATTATCGCGGTTGGAACGGCACCACGGCTGACCACAATTACAACTGGTGGGACGCGATTCACCATGACATCAGCGGCAACGAAACCAACCCCTGTGGTTTTAACAGCCTGGCACCATGTGATGACCACGGCCACGGTACGCACACGATGGGTACCGGCGTGGGTGACGACGGTGCGGAGAATCAGATCGGCGTAGCGCCTGGCGCGAAATGGATCGCCTGCCGGAACATGGACGAAGGTGTGGGACGGCCGAGCACGTACATCGAATGTATGCAGTTCTTCATGGCACCCACCGACCTGGCCGGCAATAACCCAGATCCGGACCGGCGGCCGGATGCCGTCGGCAACTCCTATAGTTGTCCGCCCAGTGAATTATGCTCGGCCAATAGCCTGCAGGCTGCCATGAACAATCTACGCGCCGCCGGCGTATTCATGTCGGTTTCCGCCGGGAACGCCGGTCCCGCCTGCTCGACCATCAGCGATCCACCTGGTCTCGAGGACCCGGCGATCACAGTGGGTGCGACAACGTCGAGCGATAGTATTGCCAGTTTCAGCAGCCGTGGGCCGGTCACGGTGGATGGCAGCCAGCGCCGCAAGCCGGACCTGGTCGCGCCCGGGGTAAATGTGCGTTCGAGTTACCCGCAGAATTCCTACAAGGATTCCAGTGGGACTTCGATGGCCTCGCCCCACGTGGCTGGCGCAGCCGTTTTGCTGTGGTCGGCCTTCCCCCAGTTGCGCCGCGACGTCGACCATACTGAGCGCATCCTGGAGCAGAGCGCGCTCCATCTCACCACCACACAAGGTTGTGGCGGCGACACGGCCACTCAGGTGCCAAACAACGTGTTTGGTTACGGCCGGCTGGATGTGCTGGCCGCGTATAACTACGCCCAGACAACGCTCCCCGCGACGCCGACTGTCACATCTACCCCAACGGCCACGGCTACTCCATCCGCCACGCCGACTGCCACCCCGTCTCCCTCTCCGTCGCCCACGCCAACCCCAGCTTTCTGTCCTGATTTCGTGCCTCCGCCAGGTGTGGGGGTCGAGGATATTCAGGCCACCGCTGCGCGCTGGCGCGTAAGCTCGGCCTACGAGCCTTACTTTGACCTGGACGGAAACGGAATGATTGACACTGTAGACGTGATGATGGTGGCGGTCATGTGGGGCCAGCCTTGTAGTAGGGGTGAGGCAGCCGGAACGAATGTCTCGCTTGACTTTTTCCACCAAAGCGCCTATCCTTGAGGCAGACGGCTCAATTGACTTTCTATAATCGAGTTGTGGCGGGGCTACGAAGGAGTAGAACCATGTTCACAATGTTGCATGAGATGATGCATGACAAGCATCGTGTACCTCTCGGGCCGGCCGGCGGCGGCTAAAGGTCCGAGATTTGTTTTTCTATCCGGGAGGTACATTCCGATGGCAATCAAGGCACTAACCACCGAGCGCATCAGCGGTGATGGCGCTCAACCCCAGCAGGTGCTTCTTGGCCCGCGGGCGCGTGAATATGTCGCCCGCGATATGGCCGTTATGTCGCCGTCTTACACCCGCGCTTACCCCTTCGTGATGGATCACGGCCGGGGCTGTGAGGTCTGGGACGTGGACGGCAACCGGTTCCTGGATTTCAACGCCGGTATCGCCGTCTGCGCCACTGGCCACGCCCACCCTGACGTCGTCCGGGCTATCCAGCACCAGGCGGAACGATTCATCCACATGTCTGGGACAGATTTCTACTATCCGGTCCAGATCGAGCTGGCTGAGCGGCTGGTCGTCCTCACTCCCGGCGACTTCGACAAGCAGCTTTTTCTGACCAACTCCGGCACCGAGGCGGTCGAGGCGGCGCTCAAGCTGGCACGTTATCACACGGGCCGGCCGCGCTTTATCTCATTCATCGGCAGCTTCCACGGCCGGACTATCGGCGCCCTATCCCTCACAGGTAGCAAAGCCATTCACCGCGCTGGCTTTGCGCCCTTGATGCCAGGCGTGACCCACACGCCCTACGGTTATTGCTATCGCTGCCCCTTCAATCTGACTTACCCGTCTTGCGAAATCCCCTGCGTGGACTACATCGAGGATGTTCTGTTCAAACGCCTGGTACCAGCGGAGGAAGTCGCCGCCATCTTTGTCGAACCTGTTCAGGGTGAGGGCGGCTATGTTGTCCCGCCGGACGGCTGGCTGCAGCGTGTACGCGAGTTGTGTGATCGCCACGGCATCTTGCTCGTAGCCGACGAGGTGCAGACGGGTTTTGGGCGGACCGGCAAGTGGTTCGCCGTGGAGCATTGGGGCGTGGTGCCAGATATCGTGTGCGTCGCCAAGGGGATCGCCTCGGGGATGCCTCTGGGCGCGATGATCGCCCGCAAGGAGCTAATGACCTGGGATCCGGGCGCCCACGGTAACACCTTCGGTGGCAACCCGCTGTCGTGTGCCGCCGCGCTGGAGACGATCAGGCTGGTCGAGGAGGGCTTGATGCAAAACGCCGCCGAGGTCGGCGCGTACATGCTGGAGCGCCTGCGGGTGATGGCGTCCTACCACCCGAGCATTGGCGACGTGCGCGGCCTGGGCCTGATGATCGGCGTTGAGCTCATCGAAGACCCCGAAACCCTCGAGCCAGCCAGTGACCTGCGCAATGATGTCGTCTACCGTTGCTTCGAGAAGGGCCTGCTGCTGCTGGGCTGCGGCCAGAGCACTATCCGCTTCATGCCGCCGCTAGTCCTGGATAAGGCCACCGCCGAGGAGGGTCTGTTGATTTTTGACGAGGCGCTGGGCGAGGTGGAAGCCAAGCGCGCCCGAAGTGGAGTGGCGGCAGAAGTGGAGTAAAAGCCATGGAACCTGGCGAGCCTTTGAGCCAGATTGCCCAGGCATTTGGCATGCCGTGGTGGCTGTTTGCGGTAGCTTCTCAGGTTCTGGTTATCATTGCGCCCTTTGCCGGCCTGTGGAGCCTGCGGTGGTGGCAGTCGGGGACGGCGGACCGAGGAGCCTGGGCGCGCTGGCGTCCATTACCTGAAGGCTTTGTCCTGATAGGCCTGCCGGTCACGGCCGGGTTGTTCATCACCGCGTGTGCCCTCTATTGCCTGGCCTGGTGGCCCAAACCGCCGGAACCCCGACTTCTTGAGCCCGACGCCGCGATCTTGTGCTGGCTGTACTGTGGGGTGTTCATGACCTGGCCCTGGGGAGTGGCCGCGATGGTCAACGGCCTGGCGCTAGTCGCTGCCGGCGGTTTGTTGGGACACCCAGACACGCGCCGCATCGGCGCATGGTTGGCCCTGGTCGCCGGGGTGGTAGCTTTCCCGCTGGGCGTCCTGGCGGTCTATGCCGGCAGCCAGGCGCTGCGTGAGCCGACTTCTATTACTCATTTTCTGCGAAACCTGCTATAATTACCCAAGCGGCTGGTGGTTCTGCAATTTGAGAGCAGACTATCAGCCATCTATGATCCCCAAACAAGGAGTCGCCTCTCTTGAAGGACGTTCAGCAAATTGCACATAGGGTTTTAGACAACGTCGAGCGAGTCATCATCGGGAAACACGAAGAAGTCCAACTGGTCCTGATCGCCATGCTGTGTCAGGGACACGTGCTTATCGAGGACGTGCCCGGTGTCGGCAAGACCATGCTTGCCAAGGCCATTGCGCGTTCTCTTGGGTGTACCTTTCGCCGCATCCAATGCACCCCTGACATGCTGCCCAGTGACATTACTGGGGTCTCCATCTTCAATCAGCAAACGCGTGAATTCGAATTCCGGCCCGGGCCCATCATGGCCCAGATTGTCCTGGCCGATGAGATCAACCGCGCCACCCCCAAGACCCAGTCGGCCTTGCTGGAGGTCATGGAAGAGCGCCAGATGACCGTCGACGGCGTCACCCATCCAATGGAGAAGCCGTTCCTGGTCCTCGCTACCCAAAATCCGATCGAATACGAGGGGACCTTCCCACTGCCTGAGGCCCAGCTTGACCGGTTCCTCATCAGGGTCCGGCTTGGATATCCGGCGAGTGAAGACGAGATCAAGATCCTGGACTCACAGCGGGTCATCCATCCGGTGGACAGGATCGGCCAGGTGGTAGACAGTGAGGAGCTTCAACACGCACAGCAGGCGGTTAAAGATGTCTACATTAGCGATCTCGTCAAGGAATACATTGTCGCTATCGTGACCGCCACGCGCAACCATGCGGATACCTATCTGGGTGCCAGCCCGCGCGGCTCCCTGGCCCTCTATCGTACGACCCAGGCGCGCGCGGCGCTGCTGGGCCGCGACTACGTCATCCCGGACGATGTTAAGGCCCTGGCCGAGGTCACCCTGACCCATCGCCTTATTGTCAGCCCGTCCGCCCGCATCAAGAACGTGGACCCGCGCGCGATTATCGAGGACATTATGCAGACGGTGCCGGTGCCTGGCGCGCGGGTATCGCGCCCGGCCAAAGTCGCATAGTAGTGACAAGCCTCCCTGTCTCCCCAATCCTGGGGGGGACCCTCATCTGGGGTACTGACTCCCCAGCATTGGGGGGCGGGGGGCTCTAGTGGTGCCATAACTTGAGACGAGCAAAAATCCTACTTCTTCTCTGGGTCATCGTCGTCAGTGCGGCCTTGACGACGGGTCGCATTCTGCTGGTACGCCTGCATTATCTGCTGCTGGCCATCTTGATCCTGTCCCTGGCCTGGACGTGGCTCAACATCCGGGGTGTCCAGATCGTGCGCCAAACGCGAGCCCGGCGGGCGCAAGTCGGCCAGTTGGCCGAAGAGCGCTTCATGGTGCGGAATACAGGCTGGATCCCCAAGCTGTGGCTTGAGGTGCGCGATGGCTCCAACCTGCCGGATCACTGGGCTAGCCGGGTCGTCAATTCCTTGCCGCCTGGCCGGCAGCGTGGCTGGACTGTCCGCACGTATTGCCGGCGGCGTGGACGCTTCACCCTCGGTCCGCTCACCCTGGCCAGCGGCGATCCCCTCGGCCTGTGGCGATTCGAACGGCACCTCCCGACGACGTCTACCATGGTGGTCTACCCGGCTACAGTCGATCTGTCGGGGTTTGAACCGCCTGTAGGCCGGTTGACCGGTGGTGATGCACTGCACCGCCGGACCCATTTCATTACCACGAACGTCTTGGGCATCCGGGAATATGCCCCAGGGGACAGCTTTAACCGTATTCACTGGCCCTCAACCGCGCGTACCGGCCGCCTGATGGTCAAGCAGTTCGAGCTAGACCCTACCGCCGACGTCTGGATCGTACTTGATATGGAAAAGGCAGTTCAGGTCGGCGGCCTGGCTGAGGACGAGCCAGAGAACCTGAGCCAGGTGCCGGCTCCATTGTGGACACCTCATCTGAAACTAGCTATCGACCCATCGACCGAAGAGTACGGAGTTACCGTGGCTGCCTCCATCGCCCGCCATTTCCTGAATCAGAAGCGGGCGGTTGGCTTTATTGCCCACGGCCAGGATCGAGAAGTGGTGCAACTGGATCGCGGCGAGCGGCAATTGGCTAAGATCCTGGAGACGCTGGCCGTAATCCGCGCCCATGGCCGGGCAACCCTGGAGCACGTCATTGCCAACGAGGAACGGGTGTTCGGTCGCAACGCGACGGTCATTGCGATCACTCCCTCAACTTCAGAGATCTGGATAGACGCCTTGCGCGATCTCAAACGTCGTGGGGTGCGGACGGTAGCGGTCGTGCTCGAGGCCAGTACCTTTGGAGAAGCGCCGAGTGCGCTGGGTCTGATCACCGCACTGGCCGCCAGCAACATTCCATCCTATCTGGTCAAGTGCGGCGACGACCTCACGGTCGCACTCAGCCAGCAGGCAATATCAATGACCAAATCCCGATGACCAATGACCAAATCCCAAGATTGGTCATCGGGACTGGTCATCTTCTGGTCATTGGGATTTGGGATTTGGGATTTGGGCATTGAGGAGGAATTATGGGTGAGAGGCCGGATCGCAATCTTGCTCTCGACCTTGTCAGGGTGACAGAGGCTGCCGCGCTGGCAGCCGGCCGGTGGATGGGGCTCGGTGACAAGAACAGCAGTGATCAAGCGGCTGTCAACGCGATGCGACTGATGCTGGGCACTATCGATATGGACGGCGTCGTCGTCATCGGCGAAGGGGAAAAGGACGAGGCACCGATGCTGTTCAACAGCGAGCGTATCGGCACTGGGAGTCCACCTAAGGTGGACATCGCCGTTGATCCTATCGACGGTACGCGCTTGCTCTCGTTGGGGCGTGCCAACGCACTGTCGGTCGTCGCCCTCTCCGAGCGTGGAACGATGTTCAATCCTGGGCCATGTGTATACATGGATAAGATCGCCGTTGGTCCCGAGGCGCGGGACGTCATCGATATCAATGCACCTGTCAAAGAGAATCTACGCCGTATCGCCCGCGCCAAGGGCAAGGACGTGGATGACCTGCTGGCGGTGATCCTGGATCGACCGCGTCACGAGCAGTTAATTCGCGAGGTGCGGGCTGCCGGTACGCGCATCAGGCTGATTACTGATGGCGACGTGGCCGGTGCGATCATGGCCGCGTACGAGGGCACCGGCGTGGACGTATTACTGGGCATAGGCGGTACGCCCGAAGGAGTCATCTCAGCTTGCGCTATGAAATGCCTGGGAGGTGCCATTCAGGGAAAACTGTGGCCGCGCAACGAGGAGGAGCGACAGAAGGCTATCGACATGGGCTACAATTTGGACCAGGTGCTCACGACGGATGATCTGGTCCGTGGCGACAATGTGTTCTTCGCCGCTACAGGTATTACAGATGGTGAGCTCCTACATGGGGTTAAGTACACCGGAAAAGGCGCTAAGACTCACTCACTGGTGATGCGAGGTAAGTCTGGCACGATCCGGTACATCGACGCCACGCATCGGTGGGACAAACTCATGCAATTCAGCCTGGTCCGCTATGACTAAAGTGGACCTGAAAGGTGCTTGAGCCCCGTCCGGTCCAGGTTAGTAAGCGCCCAGTTGACAAACAGACAAAACCTGCTATAATACGGGCCGTCA
>JBBITV010000098.1:6275-10754 GCA_037440585.1 Chloroflexota bacterium | reverse complement strand
TGAATAACGCCGTGGGCGTGGCGGACGTACCGGCGATGCTGCGCGGTGGCATCCCCGTCTGCCTGGGCAACGACGGCTTCTCGAACAACATGTTCACGGAGATGAAGACCGCCTACCTGCTCCACAAGGTCCACACGGGCGATCCGCGGGCGATGGGCGGCTACGACGTGATGCAAATAGCCATCACTAACAACGCCCGCCTGGCGCGCGTCTTCTTCCCCGAGCCCCTTGGCGCATTGTCCATTGGCGCCGCCGCCGACATTATCTTACTCGACTATCACCCGCCGACGGAGATGAACGCCGGCAACGTCCCCTGGCACATCCTCTTCGGCATGGACGGCGCCCAGGTGACGACTACGATCTGTGCTGGGAAGATCCTGATGCGCGACCGGCAGTTGTTGACGTTGGACGAGGCAGAGATCGCGGCGAAGGCGCGGGAAGTATCGCGTCAAGTATGGGAACGTTACCAGCGTGGCTAGAAAGGAGTTTGCTGTGCTTGAGCTGAAACCACCTGAGCTGCTCCTGCCTGAAATCGAGCTGCCTGTTTTAGACCTGCCAACGGAGGATGGGATCCCCTTGGAAACCAACTGGCATCGCATCGAGATCAACCTCCTGATTGACTTGCTTCACTACTTCTGGCGTGCCCGGGTCGATTACTTCGCGGGCGGCAACATGTTCATCTATTATAGCTTCGAGCAGGCGCGCAAGCGTGACTACCGGGGGCCGGACTTCTTCCTCGTCATCGGCGTGGACGGCACACGCGACCGCAAAGCCTGGGTCGTGTGGGAAGAAGGGGGACGCTATCCGAACGTGATCATCGAGTTGTCGTCGCCTTCGACGCGTGAGATAGACCTGGAGGCGAAGAAAGAGTTATACGAGCAGACCTTCCGCACCCCGGAGTATTTCTGCTACGACCCCGATTCGAGCCAACTGGTCGGCTGGCGACTGACGGGTAGCCATTATGTCGCACTGGAGCCGAACGAGCGCGGCTGGCTGTGGAGTGAACAGATGAGCTTGTGGCTGGGCACGTGGCAGGGCGAGTATCTGCGCACGATGGCCACCTGGCTGCGCTTCTACACGCCGAAAGGCGAGTTGGTGCCTACGCGGGCCGAAGCTGCCGAAGCCGAAGTGGCTCGCTTGCGGGCCCTCTTGGCGAGCCACAATATCCCGGCTGATACTTGAGTAACATGACGCAAGAACAAACCCGCATCCAGCGCTTAGAAACGCTTGCTGAATCGCTATTGACACGGGTTCACGAAGGCTGGAATGAAACAAACGAACCTGGTGTGTACAGCCAGAAGTGGCAGATGACCAATGGGTTTCTACTGAAACCTATTCGGGAAGCAGAATGAGTTTCACCGGTATGCACGTCAAATTCGGAGATGGCAGCCGCTTTCAGAATCTTGGCATTCAACCCGATGTGGAGGTGAAACCGACGATTCGCGGTCTTATCAATGGAACGGACGAGGTATTGGAAAAAGGGACGGAGATCTTAAGGAAACTAGTCACGAGGAGGCATTAGATTTGGCTGTAAAACGTGATCCGACCCAGATGCTCCGCGAGAGCCGAGCAATTTACCTGACCGATGCCGAACGCTCCCGTGTCGCCAGATTCCTGGAGCGGCTCAACAAAGAATGTGGCGACCAGATCGCGCGCGTGATCCTGTTCGGCTCGCGGGCACGCGGCGATCACGACGCCGAGTCTGACATCGATCTGCTCATTGTCACACGCAATGGAAAACAAGCAGTAGACGCGGTGGCTACGCGCCTGATGGGGGACCCGGATTTCGTCAGCCCGTTGGTTCTTTCCGCGGAGGACTACCGTGAACACCAGCGGCTACGCGACCCTCTTTACGTCAACATCCGCCGTGATGGTATCGAGCTATGGGACCCGGAGAGTTATGCAGCCGAGAAGCAATCCGTGCCGATCCGCTTCCCGGAAGGAGAGCTACGCCCGATGGACGAGGCAACTCGCGAGGTCGTCAAACTTTATATGGAACAGGCCCACCGGATGTTAGACGAAGCAAGGTTCCTGCTGACCGGGCAGTTCACCCGCGGCCCATCCTCGCGTGCCTACTACGCGGTCTTCCATTCGACGACCGCCGCCCTCTACGCGCTGAACGTCGTGCGCGGCAAACATTCCGGTGTCCAGAGCGCGTTGAGCCAATTTCTTGTTCAACCTGGACTGCTTGAAGAAGAATACAAGGATATCTTCAATCGCCTCTATAAGTACCGTGAGACGAGCGATTACGAACCTAGAAAAGAGCCAGCGCTCGACCAGGCCCGCGAGTTGGTGGCCGACGCTGAGCGGTTTGTGGCACGCATCGAACAATTCCTTAAAGAGCGTGGAGCATGGAGGGAAGCTGAGTGACCGATCATTCGAAATCGACCATCGCCATTCTCGGCGGCACGGGCGATCAAGGTCCAGGCCTGGCCCTGCGCTGGGCCGCCGCCGGACATCACGTGATTATTGGCTCGCGCATGCAAGAGAAAGCACAGGCTGTCGCAGCAGAACTGAATGGTATTCTTGGCCGCCCGGCGATCACCGGCCTGCAAAACCGGGACGCCGCTGCCCAGGCTGACATTGTCGTGTTGACTATACCCTACGCCGGGCACCAGGCCACCCTGGAGACGGTTAAAGATGTCGTCCAGGGCAAAATCTTCGTTGACGTGACGGTGCCCCTCAGCCCGTCCAAGCCGATCCGTTTCCACCCGCCGCCCGAAGGCTCCGCCACGGCTCAGGCGCAGGTGATGCTGGGTCCAGACGTGCGCGTTGTCTGCGCCTTCCAGAACGTCTCTGCACACCTGCTGCGCGATCTAGAAGCCAAGATCGACTGTGACATTCTGGTGTGCGGCAACGACAAGGAGGCGCGCCAAACGGTGATGCGCCTGGCTCAGGATGCCGGTCTGGACGCCTTCGATGCCGGTCCGCTGGATCATGCCGCCACTGTGGAAGCCCTCACCGCACTCCTCATCGGCATCAATATGCGCTACAAGGTGAGAGGGGCCGGTATTCGCGTGACTAACCTACCAAGGAACTCGTAGGAACTCGTAGGAACTCAGAGGAACTCAGAGACCTTAGGGGAACTTCATGGAAGGCGACACAAGAACAATATCCCTCCGAGTTCCCCCAAGTTCCTCCAAGTTCCCCTGGGTTCCCTGATTCAGGAGGGCAGCGGAGTCTCAATAAACTATGGAATTTTCGCAAGTTACCTTGATCGCCATCCCCAATATTCCCCTCGTCAAGCCCGGCGACGACCTGACCGAACTGATCCTGACCGGATTGTTCTCGGCGGACCTGAGCCTCGAGGATGGCGACATCTTAGTGATTGCCCAGAAAATCGTATCCAAAGCTGAAGGCCGGATGGTCCGGCTACGTGACGTCGAGCCGTCGCCGCAGGCGCGCGAGATTGGGCAGGCGATCCAGAAAGACCCGCGCGCTGTCGAGGTCGTGCTGCGCGACTCGAACGAGATCATCCGGGCGCGCGGTGGAGTGCTCATCGTTGAACAGCGTCTTGGCTTCATTTGCGCCAACGCGGGCGTGGATCGCTCCAACGTCCCGCCCGCAAATGGCGACGACGTCGTCACCCTGCTACCGGCTGACCCGGATGCGACGGCTCAAGCCATCCGCAGCCGGTTCCAAGAGCGGACCGGCAAATCTATCGGCGTCATCATCAACGACAGCCACGGCCGGCCGTGGCGGCGCGGCACCGTGGGCGTTGCCATCGGCGTGGCTGGAATCGAGGCCGTCGAAGACCTGCGCGGCCAGCCCGACCTGTTCGGCTACAGGCTCCGGCACACCGAAGTTGGCTTGGCCGATCAGATCGCCTCGGCCGCCTCCCTCCTCATGGGCCAGGCGGATGAAGGCCGTCCGGTCATCCTGGCGCGGGGCGTGCCGCACCGGCCAGGCAAGGGCTCGGCCCGCGATATTCTGAGGCCGAGGGAGACGGATTTGTTCAGGTAATGCTTGAAAAGGTACACAAGTACACAGGTACACAGGTACACAGGTGGATTGTTCCCTGTGTACCTGTGTACCTGGAGGTGAGATTGGCCATTGGGGGAGACTTTCTATCAACTGGTCCAATCACGCCGCTCCATCCGGCGCTACTTGCCGGAGCCTGTGCCGCGCGCGATTCTTGAGCGCCTGCTGGAAGCGGCCATCTGGGCGCCATCGGCCCACAACCGCCAGCCCTGGCGCTTCTTCGTCCTGACCGACCAGGCCAGAAAGGAACATCTCGCCCGGATGATGGGCAACCGGCTCCGCGCCGACCTTGCCCGTGACGGGACGCCCCCTGAAGTCATCGACCAGGATGTCTCGCGCTCGTATGCTCGCATCACCGGCGCGCCGGCCGTAGTCCTGGTCTGCCTCACGATGGTCGACATGGACCGCTACCCCGACACGTTGCGCAAGAAGGCTGAGTACATGATGGCGATCCAATCCACGGCCATGGCGGTGCAGAACCTGCTCCTGGCAGCCCAC
>JBBITV010000098.1:0-6265 GCA_037440585.1 Chloroflexota bacterium | reverse complement strand
CCGGACGTCGGGTTGATCACCTGCGTCGCGGCCGCCCACATCGAGGGCCTGGGCGCCTGCTGGATGTGCGCACCGCTATTTTGTCCCGACGTTGTCCGGGATGCTCTGGACTTACCGGGTGACTGGGAGCCGCAGGCGCTGGTCACGCTCGGCCTCCCTGCCAATGCGGGCAAGCCACCCAGCCGGCACCCGCTCGAATCGCGAGTGAGGTGGGAATCAGCATGACCAAATCCCAAATCCCAAATCCTAAATCCCAAATCGGTCACTGCGTCGCCCTTGCCGGCGGGGTTGGCGGGGCCAAGCTGGCCTATGGCCTGGCCCAGGTGGTCCCGGCCGAGCGACTAACCATCATTGTCAACACCGCCGACGACTTTGAACTCTTCGGCCTGCGCATTTCACCTGACCTGGACACGGTGATGTACACCCTGGCGGGCATCGCTAACCCGGAGACGGGCTGGGGTGTCGCAGGCGATAGCTTCGAGACCCTGGCCGCCATCGGGCGATACGGCCAGGATACCTGGTTTCGCCTGGGAGACCGTGATCTGGCCACCCACATCCTGCGCACCCACTTGCTCCGCCAGGGACGAACACTCACGGTCGTGACCGAGAGGCTATCTCGTGCGTTGGGCGTCGGGCCCAGATTGCTCCCGATGACCAATGACTGGCTGGCGACCATTGTCGAGACCGATGAAGGCGACCTGGAGTTCCAGGACTACTTTGTCCGGCGACGTTGGCAGCCCGTGGTGCGAGGGATCCGGTTCGCGGGCGTAGGCACGGCCCGGCCTACCCCCGAAGTTCTCGCTGCCCTCGAGGCCGCCCACATCATTATCCTCTGCCCCTCCAACCCCCTGGTCAGCATCGACCCCATCCTGGTGTTGCCCGGCGTGCGCGAGCAACTCAAGGCTGCCCCAAGAGTCGTTGCCGTGAGCCCCATTGTTGGAGGCCAGGCGCTCAAAGGGCCATCTGCCAAGATGCTGGTCGAGCTCGGCGTGGAGGCATCCGCCCACACCGTCGCAGCGCGCTACACGGACTTCCTGAAGGGGTTTGTACTCGATCAGGTGGACGCCGCTGAAGAAGCGCGCATCGCACAGCCGGGCCTGCACGTGCTGGTGACCAACACCATCATGCAATCCGCCGCAGACAAGATGATGCTGGCGCGGCATGTCCTCGAGTTTGCGGCGAGCTTGTAGAGTTCTCAGGTGCTGCGCACCTGGAAGGTGCGTGGCACCCTTTGTAACATGAGCGTCTACGCCATCGTCCCGGTCAAACCATTCGCCGAATCTAAGAGCCGCCTGGCGCCCGTGCTTTCTCCGGCAGAACGCCTGGCGCTCAGCCGGAAACTGCTCGTGCACACCCTGACGGTCCTCTCCCAGACCAGGCAGATCGACGCCGTTGTGGTCGTCAGCCGGGACCCGGAGGTCCACAGGCTGGCTGTTCAGCATGAGGCGACCGCGCTGTCCGAACAGTCGGAGGGGCTAAACCTGGCGCTGGTCCAGGCGACCACCTGGACAGCCAGGCAAGGCGCGGCTGCGGTCCTCATTGTACCCGCCGACCTGCCGCTGCTCACCTCATCTGCCCTGGAAGCGATAATCCGGCTGGGGGAACGCGGCCCGGCTGTGGTCATCGCGCCGGACCGGCACGACCGTGGGACGAATCTCCTGCTTGTCCGTCCACCCGGACTGATTGACTACGCCTTTGGCCTGGATAGTTTCCACGTTCACCGGCGACAGGCCGCTGCCCGCGGTGCAAACCTGCACGTTTTTCGCTCGCGTGAGACACAATTGGACGTGGATACACCCGATGATCTAGGGCTTTACTCTCTCCCAAGAGCCCTTCACTGAAGTTCTACCTTACTCTCTTATCCCAACAGCCGCGTACTAAGTTCCTGCACGCAGGTGGTATGGTGGGTCAGATCGTCGCACAGTCTCGCCAGGTCGTGCCCATAGCCCAGGCGGCGAGCTAAGAAGGCGAAATCTTCGCTGTCAGCCCGGGGCACGGTCAGGTCCTTAGCATTGCCGCGCACCATACGCAGGGCGTTGATCAGGCGGCGGAGGAAAACGTGCGCGTCGCGCAGGCGCGGGTAGTCCTGGGGCGATAGAATCCCGGCGTTAGCCAGGGCCGCGATGGCCTCGCGGGTGTTGGTCAGGCGTAGGCTGGGGTCGCAGTGGCCGTGGGTGATTTGCAGGCCCTGCACCAGGTATTCGACGTCCACCAGGCCGCCGGGGCTGAACTTGGCGTTGAAGGTGCCGGCGGTGACGCGCTGGCGGATTTGCCGCTGGCGCATGGCCCGCATCGCGGCCACGTCGAACGGTTCGCCAGTATACACCAGCTCGTCGCGCAAGGTGACGATTTGTGCGCCGAACGCTGCGTCCCCGGCCATTGGGCGCAGCTTGACCAGCGCCTGGCGCTCGTAAGGCCAGGCCGCGCCACCCGGCGCAAAGTAATGGCGGAAAGAATCGAGCGACACCGCCATACTGCCCGCCCGGCCGTAGGGGCGCAGGCGCAGGTCTATCTCAAAAACACCCTCCCGCTTCGCCTGGATCGCATGTGCCACTTCGCGCGCTAATTTGTCATAAAACTCAGCAGTGGAGATGACCTCTGGCCCCGTCGTTTTGCCATTGCCAGCGTAGATGAACATCAGTTCAATATCCGATGCGAAGCCAAGCTCGCGCCCGCCGGCTTTGCCCAGGCCGCAGACGCTCAGCGGGCAGGGCGTGCCGTCTTCCAGGCAGGGTCGGCCGAACCGGGCACGGAGCTCTACATCGCACAGGCGATAGGCCGCGTCTACAACCACCTCGGCCACGTCGGTGAGCTCCATTGAGAATTGCCCAGATTTCGTGATATGGCCCAGAATGTGCCGCATGTCAACGCGGAACATCTGGCGATCTTTGAAGGCATTGAGCGCAGCGCGCCGCGCCTCTCCATCCGGGGCCGACTGTAGGGCCGCTTCCAGTTCCGCCTGTAATTGTTCCCTGGACTTCCACGTCGCCAGCGCGTCCACGTCGCGCACGACGGGAAACAGATAGGCGTGCTGCATGCCCAGAAAATCGTTCCAGAGGAAATCGATGACGCCCAGCAGGCGTGCCAAGGCCTCCAGCACTTCGGGGCGCTCAAGGGACGCGATCTCGTCGGGCCAGCCGGGACGCTGGAACAGTTCGCTTACAAACTGATGGAAGTGCAGCAGGGCAGATTCCGGGTCTGGCGTTTGCGGCAGCAGGTGGGTGAAGTGTTTGACCAGGACGATGGCGGCGCGCAATTCGCGCTGCTTTTCCGGTGTTGTGATCTTTTGCCAGTGCACATCGGTGACGTAGAGCGTGTCCTGCACGCGATTGCCAATGGTCTCGACGGTCACGCGGGCGATGTGAATGTGGTTGAGGGCAAGGGCGTTGGTGAATTCGTAAAGGAATCCAATGGTGTCGGGTGTGTCAATCCGCAGGATAGTGTAACGCTCGGAAGCGTCGTTGTCGATTTCGATGTCGATGGGATAGAGTTGCTCCGTCGCATTCGCTGGCTCGCGCAGAGAAACGGCTACGCGCTTGGCCAATTCGCCCTGTGCCTCGCGCTGCTCGCCAGCCCACAGCCGCCGGATCAAAGCGGCGAGGTCGGCAGCGTAGCGCGACCAGAGGTCCGGCGGCAGGTCCCGGTGCACCGCGCGCACGGTGAAGACATCGACGATTTTGCGCCGTGTGTCCTCCCGGGGCATACGCGAGCGCCGGCGGCCGGCCGCCCGCGCCCGCGCATTTGGCGGGGGTGGGGTGTGGCGGGGGGGTGGGTCTGGGCGCGGGAAGGCGGAGGGGCCGGGGGCCGGGGGCAGGGCCCGGGGCCCCGCGCGCACGGTGACGACAGCGACGATTTTGCGCCGTGTGTCCCCCCGGGGCATACGTGATCGCGACCGGCCGGCCGCCGACCGCCGCTCATATGGCGGTCGTCGGTCGTCGGTCGTCGGTCGTTCTGGCACCTGTATGCCGTTGAGCACTGGCTCGTAGGTGAAAATGTCTCCATCGATGATGTCAAAGCCGTAAGTGAACAGCAGCCCGCAGATGAGCGAGAGCTCGCCCAGATAATCGTAGCCGACAATGGTGACGCGCCAGTGATTGTCGCCAAGGGCGATGGCATCCACCTGGACCAGGTTATCCTGGTCGAGCTGCTCTGCAAGTGCGGCGTGGCGCGCAATTTCAGGGGCGCTGAAAGTTACAGCATAAGAGGGGTCCATACGCGCCAGGTGGCGCCGGATCTCGGGATTCGGATGGGGGATGGCAGGGGGCAAGTTAGCGAAATCCAGGTGACGTTGGTAAACCGCACGAATGGCGGTGCTGTGTTGCTGGTAGCGTTTGACGAGCTGGGTGCCCGGCTCCCCGTACTGAAAGCCCAGGCGGCGGCCGAGGTAAGTCAGTTCCCGCGCATCTCTTGGTAGCCGGTGAGTTTGCTGATGATGCATCATCTGCAGATAGTGCTCGACGGTGCGCAGGAAGACGTAGCCATCGGTGAGCACGCGATACTCGTCCGGCGACAAGAACCCGCCCGTAAATAGCCGGGCCAGGGCGTCGAGAGTATTGGGGCTCCGGACTTGGGGGTGCTGCGCGCCGTGCACGAGTTGTAGATACTGGGTGACAAATTCGATGTCGCGGATCGAGCCTTCGCCCAGCTTGACCTCACCCCATTCTTGCCCGCGACGGCGCAGCTCAGCTTCGATGCGTTGCTTCATCCCATGCACTTCAGCCTGTACTGCTTCGGGTGTTGCGTCGAATATCAGAGGCTGCACGCGCCGCAGAAACGCCTGCCCAACCATCTCAGCGCCCGCAATCACACGTGCCTTGAGCAGGGCTTGCTTCTCCCACATGCGCGCGTCATCGCGCAAATAGGCGATGTACCCGTCGAGGGAAGAGACCAGCGCGCCGGACCGCCCCCACGGGCGCAGCCGCATGTCCACGCGATAGAGAAACCCCTCCGCCGTCACGTCCGCAAGTGCCTCGATCAACCGCTGGCCGAGCCGCGCGTATCCGTTGGCCGGCGATGCGGCGATGAATAGCAGATCTATGTCGGAGCTGTAGTTGAGCTCTTCGCCGCCTAGCTTGCCCAGGGCGATCACTGCAAAACCGTCCGTGGTCGTGTGCGACTGGGTCGCAGCGATGGTCAGGCAGACGCGCACCAGGCTATCGGCAAGGTGTGAGAGCTGCGCGGTCACGGTGGGCAAATCCAACAAGGTGAACAGGTCGCACGCGCCGATGCGCAGGAGTTCCCAGCGCTGGAAGCGCCGCAGGGCATCACGTTGCGCATCAACTTCTGTGAACGGCACAATTGCGGCTTGCGCCTCCGCAGAAAACTGTTCTACACTCTTCGGTTGGGCGAGACTCTTGAGGTCCGTCAGGCGCTCGAAGTAATCCGGATTGCGGAGCAGGATCTCAGTCAGAAACTGGCTGCCCGCGAACAGCACGGCCAGGATCTCGATGGCGCGTGGATTGCAGAAGAGCTGGCGGCACAGGCCGGGGCGGTTGGCAGCGTCGTTCACAAAGCGCTCGAAGTTGACCAGCGCCCGATCCGGGTTGGCCACGTTGGCCAGCGTCGTCAGCAGGTGGGGCAGGCCATCGGCGAGCACCGGGCGCACCTGCAGGTCTTTGGCCATGCGACGCAGGGAGGCGTGGGCCGCGCGCCAGTCGGCGAAGCCGGCAGGGGCCAGGAGGGCTTGTACTTCGTCGTCGGCCAGGTGGTCGCGTAACAATAGGTCACAGGGATGTTCGTAGACTATACTGGCCATGTCTACCCATCATTATCTCGACAATGTTAGATTCGGTTCGCGACAAGCACAACACGGATTCTGACACGGATACACGGACCATGTGTGCGTGCCGTGTCGTGCTCGTGCTCGTGCAAATAGCACATTCGTTCAATTTAACATTGTCGAGTTATTTAGGGCTTTCTCCAGACGGTAATACGCTTGCGCAATGCCTCGCATCTGGGGCTATTATATTGCGGAATCCTACCCGAGGCAACCCAAGGCTCCCTATTTCAAACATAATTGGGCCATGCTCATCTGTACACCTGTTTGACCAGGCTTGACATCCAGACTATAATTGGTATAGTTGAAACGTGATGCGTGATGCGTGATCGAATCCCACACATCACGCATTATGTTTCGCGTTTCACGCCCGGAGTACCGCCACCATGTTGTCTTGGAGCTACACGGCCTAAATGCGCATCGGGATCGACGTGCGCATGGCCTACTACACGCAGGCGGGCATAGGCCAGTACATCCGCCGCCTCATCG
>JBBITV010000097.1:0-10778 GCA_037440585.1 Chloroflexota bacterium | reverse complement strand
GGGTGACGGAAATCATCCCTCCAAGCCATCGGTGGAGGTATTGATGGGGGATTTTAGATTTGAGATTTTAGATTTTGGATTAAATCCAAAATCCAAAACCTGTAGTGAGCGAAGCGAATCTATCCAAAATCCAAAATTCAAATGGATGGCGAGCCTGGGGGTTGGGCTGGTGGTGTTAGTCGGGCTGCTCATTGGGCAGGAACGGTGGGCGGCGCGGCCAGTTGCGACGCCCCAGTCTGTGCCAGCGCCGTCGCTCCAGTCCACCCCGGCCGGTAGCTTTCTGCGAGATTACGCCGACCTGGCACCTGCTCCCACATCCGGAGACCTGGTTGCGCCATCGGCGGCGGACGTGGTCGAGTTTCTGCTGAAATTTGGGATCGTGCTGTTAGCGTTGTACGGCAGTCTGCGCGGACTCCGTACCTTGATGGCGCGCCAACGCTGGTTGCCGACTTCTGGCACGCAGGTGACCGTCGTGGAGACGGCGCATCTTTCGCCGCGACGGGCGCTATACGTGGTGCGCGCCGGCCGCCAGAAGCTGTTGCTGGGTGGCACCGATCACGAGATCACGCTGCTGGCGGAGCTGGACGAGGAGGATCAGCCAGGTGCACAATCCCGCTCTGAAGCGTTTGCCGCACATCTGGCGGCAGCCAGCGAGACTATAGACGTGTTACAGAATGGTGGAATTAAAGGTGGAGTTGACCAGGGTAGAGTTGAACGAGGAAGGAAAGTATGAGTTTCGGGGAGCGAGACAGAGCTCCGTTTTCCCTGTGAAACCCGGCTTCCGGGCAACATGGGCGTTTCGGCTTCTGATTAGCCTCTTGCTGGCGATTGCACTCCTTCTCAGCACCGGTTGCACGGCCAAAGTCGATACAGGCCAGGCTGGCCCGGCGCTGAATCTGAGCGTGGGGACGCCCGCGACGCCTCAGGAGACGGTCGGTGCTCTACAGATCATGTTGTTGCTGACGGTGTTGGCCCTGGCGCCAGCGTTGCTGGTACTGACGACCGGTTTCACGCGCATCGTCATCGTCCTGTCAGTGGCACGGAACGCGATTGGTGTGCCTCAGGTCCCGCCAAACCAGGTCGTGGTCGGGTTGGGGCTGTTCCTGACGTTCTTCGTGATGGCGCCGGTCTGGAATGCCGTCAATCAAGAAGCTCTGCAACCCTACCTGGCGGGCCAGATCGATCAGAGCACGGCCATCGAGCGAGCGTCGACGCCGATGCGCGACTTTATGCTGCGGCAGACCCGTGAGGCTGATCTGGCGCTCTTCGTCAGCCTGGCTAAGATGGAACGGCCGCGTACGCCAGCCGACGTGCCGACGTATGTGCTCGTCCCCGGCTTTGTCATCAGCGAGCTGCGAACGGCCTTTCAGATGGCCTTCGTCATCTATATCCCGTTCCTGGTGATCGACATGGTGGTTTCGACCACCATGCTCTCAATGGGCATGTTGATGTTGCCGCCGACGTTGATCTCACTGCCGTTCAAGATCTTGCTGTTCGTGATGGTGGATGGCTGGCATTTGTTGACGCGCTCGCTGATTTTGAGCTTCCGGTAGAGGTAAACATGGATCAGGCAACCGTATTGCAACTGGGCCGTGAGGCAGCCGTAATGATGTTGACCCTGGCGACGCCACTGTTGGGCGTGAGCCTGGCCGTCGGGTTGGGGATCAGTCTCCTCCAGGCGGTGACCCAGATTAATGAGATGACCCTGAGCTACGTGCCGAAGCTGGCAGCTATTGGCATCGTGCTGGCGCTGCTGGCGCCGTGGATGTTGAATCAGATGATCCGCTATATGGCGGGACTGCTCAATGCGCTGCCTGCGCTGGCGCGCTAGAACGAGGTTCGTAGTGCGCGCTTTAGCGCGCTGAAGCGCGCACTACGCACCGGTGAGAGGATTGAGCTTGTGACTCTCAGTGTCTCCGGTTCATACCTGGAATACCTGTTCCTGCTGTTCATAAGAGTGCTGGCGCTATTCAGCGCAGCCCCTATCTTTGGGCATCGTAGTTTCCCGATGCTGGCGAAGATTGGACTGGCGCTCTTGATGGCGCTCTTATTGCTAGGCGTAGGACCGATCAGGCTGGCGCCGCTGCCACCGGACGCTGGTCATTTCCTACTGTTGGTCGCCCGTGAACTGTTCGTCGGGCTGTTGATGGGATTTGTGGCAGCGTTGGCGTTCGTGGCTTTGCAGATGGCTGGCGCCCTGGTCGGGTCAGTGATGGGGCTGAACCTGGCGTCATTGTTCAACCCGGTGACCGGGACGCCGAGCTCCGTCACCGATCAGTTCTACGTCCTGCTGGTCACACTGGTGTTTCTGAGCCTGAACGGGTTGCACTGGTTGATACTGGGCCTGGAGCGCAGCCTGACACTCGCGCCGCCAGGTGTCTTCAGCCCGGACTTGCAGGTCACCGAAAAGCTGATCCCGCTGACTGCCTGGCTGTTCGTGGCCGCGCTCGAGATTGCCTTGCCGGTTATGGGAACTTTGATCCTGACCGAAGTGGCGATGGGGCTGGTGAACCGGGCCGTGCCGCAAATCAATGTATTCATGATTGGCCTGCCGCTCCGCGCCTGGCTGGCCTTGTTCACGCTCGCCGTGTCGATCCCGCTCCTGGGCGGCCCGATGGCGCGGGTCCTGCAGACGGGTATTGCGGGCTGGAGCGTGATCTTGAAACCATAAGTTTCGGGTTTCGCGTTTCGGGTTTCGCGTTTCGGGGCTCGAAACCCGAAACCCGGAACTCGAAACTCCAAACCGGAAATGGCTGAACGTACCGAAGCACCCACCCCCCGGCGCCGGTCAGAATACCGGCGCAAAGGGCAGATTGCCAGGAGCCCGGAATTAGCTTCGTCCCTGGGGTTGCTGGCTGTCACGGTGGTGCTCGGCGTGTATGGCGGGACCGTTGTCGAACACCTGGCCGGCTTGATGCAGGTAGTGTTCCGCAACCTGGGCTTGACCGACTGGACGGTCGGCGGAGTCGCGGCGGGGACCTGGAATGTGGAAATGACTGTGACCCGGTTGGTCGCGCCACCATTGTTGGCTGCCCTGGCCGTCGGAGTCGTAGTCAACTTTGGGCAGACTGGCTTCCTATTAACAATCTATCCTTTGGAGCCCAAGCTGGACCGGCTCAACCCGGTCGCCGGTTTCCGGCGCATCTTCTCGGCCCAGGGCGTGGTCACGACGGTCAGGTCGCTGCTGAAGCTGGCCATCATTAGCTATGTCACCTACCAGATGTTGTCCGGTAGCTATTGGAAGCTCGTCGGGATGACGGGGATAGGGTTGCGACCGACCCTTGGGCTGTTGGCCAGCCTGGGGCAGGATATTGCCTTGCGCGTAGCCGGGTTGATGGTGTTGCTGGCTGGCCTGGACTATCTTTACCAACGCTGGTCCTTCGAACGGTCGATCAAAATGACCAAGCAAGAGGTGCTGGAGGAAATGATCTCCGTCGAAGGCCAGCCCATCATCAAAGGGCGGCGGAAAAAGGAGCAGCGCCGGCTGGCCCTGCAGCGCATGATGGCGCGAGTGCCCAAAGCTGACGTCGTGGTGACCAACCCGACGCACCTGGCCATCGCCCTGGAATACCAGGCGGTCGCCATGGCCGCGCCGACGGTCACTGCCAAGGGCCAGCGGCTCGTCGCCGAGCGGATCGTCAAGATCGCCCGGGCCAACGGGGTGCCGGTGATCCAGAACGTCCCGCTGGCCCATGCCTTGTACGACGGCGTCGAGGTCGGGGAGCAGATTCCGGCGGCGCTGTACGAGGCGGTGGCGGAAGTGCTGGCGTTTGTGTATAGGTTGCGGGGGAAGATGTAGGAGAAGGAACTCGGGGGAGCTCGGGGGAACTCGAGTGAAACAGGTCGCTTGAAGCTAAAGGATTTATCTGACGTGTCGAAAAAGGAAATAGGGGTAATGCCTTTTGTGAACAGGGGGAGCGAGGCGTGATGACGAGTGCCCAGGCAGCGCCGGTAAGTCTCGGGCTGAACCAGTTGCTGAAGAATAGCGACATCGTCCTGGCGGTGGCGGTGATGGTCATCATCGGCATGATGGTCGTCCCGCTGCCGACCATTGTCGTTGACTTGTTCCTGGCGCTGAACGTTGGCGCGGCCCTGACGATCATGCTGATTTCCATGTACGTCCTGGAGCCGCTGCAGTTCTCGGTTTTCCCGTCGCTGCTGTTGCTCATCACGCTGTTCCGGCTGGCACTCAACGTTACGACCGCCCGCCTGATCCTGCTCCAGGCGGATGCGGGGCAGCTCGTGTCCGCGTTCGGCCAGTTTGTCGTCGGTGGCAACTACGTGGTCGGTCTGGTGATCTTCGTCATTTTGATCATCATCCAGTTTGTGGTGATCACGAGTGGCGCCGGGCGTGTGGCCGAGGTCGCCGCGCGCTTCACCCTGGATGCCATGCCCGGCAAACAGATGAGCATCGACGCCGACTTGAACGCCGGGATCATCACTGAAGAACAGGCGCGGTTGCGCCGCAAGGAGATCGCCCGCGAGGCGGACTTTTATGGCGCGATGGATGGTGCCAGCAAGTTCATTAAGGGCGATGTGACTGCCGCAGTCCTGATCATGATGGTGAACGTCGTCGGTGGGTTTGCCTCCGGGCTGCTGCAAGGGCTGTCCCTGGAAGAGGCGGTGGGCAAGTATGTCCTGCTGACCGTCGGCGCGGGGCTGGCGACGCAGATCCCGGCGTTGCTGATCTCGACGGCTACCGGTATCATCGTCACGCGCTCGGCGGAAGAGACGCAAATGGGCCGGGCGATCCTGCAGCAGATGCTGGGAGCGCCGCCCCGCGCCCGCGGTACCTGCCCCAAAGGGGCCGGCCTACCCTGAACACTATGCGGGCCCGCCGGCGCATTTTGGCATCGCCGCCGGGGTCGTGCTCGCGTTTGCGCTGGTGCCAGGCTTGCCCCCATTGCCGTTTATCTTCATCGGCGGGAGCCTGGCCGTGGTGGCGCGCGTGTTGAGCCAGGCGGCGAAGGAACCCGTGCCGCTGGCTGAAGCTGAGCCGGCCAAACCGGCGCGGGAGCCGGTCGAGGACGTGACCAGGCTCCTGAAAGTCGACCCGCTGGGGTTGGAGGTCGGCTATAGCCTGATCCCCCTGGTGGACGAGAAGCGCGATGGCAATCTCCTCGACCGGATCACGGTAGTTCGTCGCCAGATCGCGACGGAACTGGGCTTCATCGTGCCCAAGATTCGCATCCGCGACAATCTGCGGCTACCGCCCCAGACTTACGTGATCCGGCTGCGGGGAGAGGAGGTGGCCCGAGGTGAGTTGATGACGAATCATTTCCTGGCGATGGGGACCGCTGCCAGTGAGCACGATCTCACGGGCATCCAGATGAAAGAACCGGTCTTCGGCCTCCCAGCGCTTTGGGTGTCAGGCAGCGAAAAGGAACGCGCCGAAGTACTTGGCTATACGGTGGTCGATCCCCTATCGGTCTTGACAACCCACCTGACCGAGGTTGTCAAGCGCCACGCTGCGGAGCTGGTAGGCCGCCAGGAAGTGCGCAAGATGCTGGACAATCTGCGCAGCGACTATCCATCACTGGTCGACGACCTGATCCCCAACGTGCTGACCGTCGGGGACGTCCAGCGGGTGTTGCAGAACCTCCTGCGCGAACGGGTGTCGATCCTGGACTTGCCCACGATTCTCGAAGCTATCGGGTACAAAGGGCAAACGGTCAAAGATCCGGATGCCTTAAGCGAATATGCGCGGCAAGCCCTGGCTCGCTCTTTGTGCAACCAGTACCGGGAACCCGACGGCCTGCTGCACGTGATCACGATTAGCCCATCACTGGAACAGGTCATAGCGGCCTCTCTACAACCGACGGACCAGGGCGTGGGACTCAACCTTGAACCTGGTCTTGCCCAGCGGCTCTTGGAGCAGGTCGGCCAGCACGCCGAGCGCGTCGCTGGGGCGGGCCATCAGCCGATCATTCTCTGCGGAGCGCGGGTCCGGCTTGCTTTTCAGCGCCTGGTGACGCGGGTTATGCCATATGTTGTCGTCATGGCGTACACGGAAGTTGTGGATGGCACCAACGTCTACTCGGAAGGAATGGTGGACCTCGAGGCGATTGAGACACGCGGTGGGGTGTAGTAGGGAGAATGAGCATGGAGTCCAATGTCAAACTGAAGATTGGTCAACCTGTGGAACTGGAGATGAAGAATGGCGATGTCATTCTGACCTATCCCTCGCGGATAGAGGCCCTGGACCAGAGCACCGTGCAGGTGGCCACACCATTATGGGGCGGCCGTCCGGTGGCTCTGGCAGATGGTCAGCGGGTGACGGTCTATTTCCGTGCGGATAGTCAGGCTTGGTCGTTTGCCAGCGAGATCGTGGGAAAGCAGCACAGCCGGGAAAAGCCGATGATCATGCTGCGTCGCCCCGGTCTGATCCAGGGGATCGGTCAGCGCCGTTATTTCCCCCTCGACGTGCAGATTACGCCACGGCGTCTGTCCGTCCTGGACGATCGCACCAGCGCGGTGACGGGTTTCAAGGCGGTCATTCGCCGGATCAGCGGGAGCGAGCTCGTCCTTGTGGCCGCAGCTCCGCTTGACGTGGGCACGAATTTGAAGTTTGAGTTCGACCTACCCAACATCCAGGTTACCATCAAGGCCATGGGGCAGGTGACGAGCACCCGCGCTGAACGCAGCCTGGGGACGTTCATGTTTCACATAACAGTGGGGTTCGTCCGCATCAGCATGGCCGACCGCGAGGCTATAGTTCGCTACGTCCTTCAGAATCAGGCGGAGACCCTGCGCCAGCAGAGGGTGACGTGATGGCTTCGACTGTGCCTACTATTGGATTCCACATTTCCGTTGGTCTGGCGGTGATCGTGGGCTCGCTGGCGCTATTTACAGGCGCATCACCGCTGAATGCGTTGATCAAAGCGGGCGTGGCCTTGCTGGCGTTCGGTACGGTGAGCTGGTTGCTGAGTATGGCCCTGGTGATCGCCCATCTTAAAGGTATGCCTGCTTCGCAGCCGTCGCCGGGAGATAAAATCTCCCGGCAAAATGAGGTGGAAGCCGGGTAAATAGATTAGACGGCGAGGCAATACATCCATGTTTGCATTGAAGACACGCCGTGATGGCGGCCTCTCCCCGCTGGAAGCCAACGAGGCCTGGACCCGGTACGATACCAGCCGTGATCCAACGCTACGCGATCAGTTGATCATGCAGTATGCACCACTGGTCAAGTACGTCGTCGACCGGCTGGCGGTGCCGGTCCCGGCCTGCCTGGAGTACGAGGATCTCATCAGCCACGGGATTGTCGGCCTGCTGGAAGCCGTCGAGCGGTTCGATCCGCAGCGCGGGGTTCAGTTCAAGACATATGCCATCGCCCGCATCCGCGGGCAAATCATCGACGCGCTGCGTGCACTCGACTTGCTCCCGCGTTCGGCGCGACGCCGGGCACGCGAAATCGAGACGGCTATCCGTGCCCTGTACACTGAGTTGGGACGCCCGCCGACCGACGAGGAGGTCGCCAGGTGGATGGGGACCGACCTGGAGTCGTACCGCCGCGATCTGGCGCAGGTGAGTTGCACACTCGTCTCCCTGGACAGCCCGCTGGAGAGTTATGGCTATGATGAGGGCATGCCTTTGGGTGAGCTGCTTACCGATGAAACTACGCCCGGGCCAATGGAGCTGGCTGAGGAGCAGGATTTGCGGTCGCAACTGCGCCAGGCGATCCGGGAACTGCCGGAGCGGGAGAGATTGCTGATCGCTTTGTATCACACCGAGGAACTGACGATGAAGGAGATCGGACACGTGTTGAACATTTCCGAGTCACGCGTATCGCAGATCTACGCCAAGACAATTTTGACGCTGCGGGCCAGCATGGAAAGGCCACGTGTCCCGGCGCGGGGAGAGGTTCATGCATAGAATCGTGATGTTGGCCACCTTGTTGCTGGTGATTTCCCTCACGCCGCCCGCTACCTGGGGCAACGGCGTGCCGGTACACCTGTTTCTGAATTACTTGCCTGATCTCTCTAACTGGGGACCGGAGACCGCCAGCGGCACGGCTGTCGTCGCCGTGGGCGAGGGTTACGTGACCGTCAAAGTCCAGGGCATGGCCCGGCTGACCGATGCCCGTTACCAGATCTGGTTGATCCCACGCGAGGGGGAGTCTATCGCCGTGGGGAAATTCGATGTGGATGCAACCGGTCGTGCTGAGTTCAAGGCAACCAAATTGACGTTGCCCGCGCTGGTCTACAAGCTGCTAGTCGTCACCGTCGAGCCGGAGCCGGATACGAGTCCACAGCCGGACGGACGGCGCAGTCTGATTGGCCGGTTCCCCGACCCGGCGCTCAAGGGCGTGACTAATGGGGCGACGCCTGCCGGCGCATCGACAACGGCTGACCAGCCGTTGCCGCCGGCCATGCCGCGTAACCTGCCGGTCACTGGGGGAGTGACCGACGACCAATGTCTGAGGTGATTCTATGATACGCGGACTGTACACCGCAACCACCGGCATCGTCCTGGGCGTGGCCCGCCAGGCGTTGATCGCCCACGATGTAGCTAATGCCAACACGACCGGGTATAAGCGTGCCGCGCTGCCGTTGGTGCCGTCCAGCCGGCTGGATGTGCAACGTCTCGCGACGGGCGTGCCGGAGCCGGTGGCCAATGATGTGCGTGCGAGAGCAGGGCCGTTAGGGACAGGGGTATGGACGGAAGCACCGGTCATCGACTTCGGCCAGGGACCACTACGGGTGACAGGCCAGGTCCTGGATCTGGCGCTCGAAGGTGAAGGATTCTTTCAGGTTCGCGGCACCCAGGGCACGCTCTATACCCGCGACGGCAGTTTCCACCGTGATGCGGCCGGCAACCTGGTGACGGCGACCGGCCAGTTCGTCCTGGGTGATAATAATGCGCCGGTCCAGCTTCCGGAAGGGGAGCCGGTATTCGCGCCCGATGGGACGGTCACCGTCAACGGCCAGGTGGCCGGGCGGCTGGGGATCGTGCAGTTCGCCCAGCCCAACGCCTTGCAACGGGCTGGGGAGAACACATTCGCGGCCAACGCCGCTGCTGTGCCGGCCCAGGCCCGGGTGCGTCAGGGATTCCTGGAAGCCTCCAATGTCGATCCCAACCGGACGGTGGTCGATATGCTGCGCGTCGCCCGCAGCTACGAAGCCAGCGTCCGCCTGGTCCAGGTCCAGGACGAGACGGTCGCGCGGCTGTTGGAAGTGGGCCGGGTGGGCTAGAAAGTATAGCTGCACGTCTGGGTACCTTGAAGAGGAGTGAGCCATGGGCATTTCACCGTTGTCACTTTTTACCGTCGCCGCCTCGGGCCTGCAGGCGCAGACCCGGAGTGTGGAGATTATCGCAAATAACCTGGCCAATGCCTCAACGCCAGGATTTAAGCCCAGCCGGGCGAATCTCCAGGATGTGCGCCTGACCGAGGTGCAGCCGCCTGATGTCGAGTTGGGGGGCGGGGTAATCCTTGGCGCTATCAGCCGCGATTTCAACCAGGGGGTGCTGACTACGACCGGCAATCCCCTCGACCTGGCTATCGAAGGCCCAGGTTTCTTCGAGATTCAGCTCGCTGACGGCCGCCGTGCATACACGCGGGATGGCTCGTTCCATCTGGACGGCGGCGGCCGGTTGGTAACCGCCGACGGGCTGATCGTTGGACCGGGCATTACAGCTCCGGCAGGATTTCAGGAAGTCGTGGTGGCCGCGGACGGTACGGTGACGGCGCGGCAAGCGGACGGCACCACCACCCCTATTGGAACCATCAACCTGGCCCGCTTTGCCAATCCCGACGGGTTGCAAAGCTTTGGTAACAACCTGCTCGTGGAGACGGCTGCGTCAGGGCCGCCACAGGTGGGTGCACCAGGCACGGTGGGCCGGGGCCAGATCCATAGCGGAGTACTGGAAGGTTCAGGGGTGGAGATAGCGAATGAATTTGTGAATATGTTGGTGGCCCAGCGTAGCTACAGCCTATCGCTGCGCGTTTTACAGACATTAGATGAGATGCAGCGCCAGGCGAACGCAATAGCAACTTGACGACGAATGACCAACGACGAAAGACCTGCAGTGTTCGTCGTTGGACATTCGCCGGTTAACATTGGGTAACAACTTTGGACAGACGCGGCGAACAGCTAAAGTACCTGGCGAGGCTGCCGATAACAAACATAGAAAGCCACGCTGCCAATCAGGAATACAAGCAGGGCCAGTGGTAGAAGTGAGGCAGTTGAAGGGGTGACGCGATGAAGATCGCTGATAGGAATATACCAGAAGTATCACAGACCCATAACCGCGAGCTTGGTTCCGTGGCGCGTCGGCAATCCTCGGAGGCAGCCAAAGAGTCACAGCTTGAGCGAGACGAAGCCGTTCTCTCTCAGCAAGCACAGGAGTTGCAGCGCATTCGACAGGCCATCCAGGAAGCGCCCGACGTGCGCCAGGACAGGGTCGAGGCCATCCGCAAGCAAGTTGTCGACGGCACGTACCAGGTCCGTGAGGATGAGCTACTGGATGCACTCCTGGGCAAGACTCAATAGCTGGCCTTTCGCTTTGCTCAGGGCTTGCCTGAAAAGCCTCGGAACGCCGCCTTTAGGCGGTCGGAATACCGGCTGAGGACGGCGTTCCAATTGCGTTTGCCAGCTTTTCAGACAAGCTCCTGAGCCGGGCACTGCCCAGCGCCAGGACCCCGCTTTGCCGCGCTCAGATGGACGGGCAAGAGGGAAATCAGGTGGTTGACGAATCGCAGACTGAGGCCAGGTGGCACGAAGCACGAGAGACCATCGAGCGCCTGATCGACCAGGCGGATCAGCTCCGGCGCGCGCTCG
>JBBITV010000096.1:0-10822 GCA_037440585.1 Chloroflexota bacterium | reverse complement strand
CGCAAGGCCAGCGAGAACTGGCCCTTGGTTCCCCCACTGAAGATGTTCTTCTCCTTCCACCCCCCTTGATCCCCGGCCCGCTCGTCCCAGACCCGGATACGATAATCGTCGGTCAGTTCGGCGTCGTAATAACGCTGCATGGTCAGCGTCGGCAGAAGCTGGCGCATGTGCTCCATCGTGGTGGGTAGCACTTTCTCCACAATGCGGCGGCGCGCGGTCTCGACGATCCGTTGCGCCCGCTCGCGAACGGCCAGATCGCGCCGTTGTGCTTCAAGCTCGTGCTGGCAGGCCGCGAGGTCAAGCGGTTCGCCTTCGAGCCCCAGTTCAGTCTCCAGCCGGTCCCGCTGGCGGCGCAAGTGGCCCACTTCTTGCTGAAGCTGGTCGCGCTGGCGACGCAGCTCGGCTTCGTCGCCCAGGTCAAGCCGCTGGAGGCGAGCCAACATTGCTTCCAACCGCTCCAACTCCGGCTCGCCGGCAGGCAGTTCCTGCTCCAGGCCAAGCTGGCGCAGGATGTCGCGGACTTCGGCCAGGAGTTGGATCGCACGCTGGCCGCGCAATTGCACTTCGCCATCTTTGCGGGCCAGCCCGGCCGAGATCCGGTCCAGGTCCCGCCGAACCTGCTCGCCGCCCAGCGCGTCGAATTCCGCGCGCAGGCTGCGCTGGAGCCCGGCATATGCCTCAACTGCCAGGTCCGGGGTCCAGGCCGGGGCGTCAGGCAGCACAGCCTGGATTGAGGCATAGAGCTCCGCGCCATGCTGCTGCAGGCCGTCGGCGTCCGCCTGTCGCCGGAAGACTTCAGCCTGCAGTTCGGTCAGCTCCGCGACGCGGCGCTGAGCGTCCTCAAACCGGGCCTGCAATCGCCCCAGGGCGCCCTCCACCGTGGCTATGTCGGGCTGGCTGTCCAGCGCCTGCGCCAGGGCCTCGGTGCGCGGCTGCCAGGTCGCCAGGATGCGCGCGGCTTGCGTCGCGCGGCGTCGTGCCCGGTCGATTGTGGCGCGTGCTTCCATCTCGTTCATCTCGGCTACGCGCTCTTCTAACACGGCGACAGTGCGCGTGACTTCGCCGGCCAGCGTTTGCGTCCGAATCAGGCGGTCACGGGTAGCACTCTGCTCCGCCTGGAGCGCCTCACGCGCCTGGCCAGCCGTCTCGGCGGCCAGAGTCGCCGCGCGCTGCGCGGCGGCATCCGGGGTGCCAGGAACCTGCACGCCCAGGTGTGCCAGCCGGGATTCCGCCGCCGCCAGGCGCTCCCGTTCCCCCTCGGCCCGCGCAGCCAGAGTTTGCTCCTCACCCCGCAAGTAGCCGATGTCCTCGGCCAGCCGGCTCAGTTGAAACCAGACTCGAACCAACCATTGGACGAAAACGGCCAGGCTGGCGAGTAACGGCACCAGGCCGCGTGGCGCCACCTCTTCGAGCCGGGCGATCTCGCGTTTGAGCTCCTCGAAGAGCGCGCTGCGCGCCTGTTGCCGCGCGGCCAGTTCCTCTTCCCGCCGGGCTGGTGCAGAGACGGCCTGCTGCGCGTCGAGCCAGTCACGGAGTGCGTCTTGCTCGTCCAAAGCATGTAGCTGCCGGGTGAGGTCCTCCAGCCGGGTCTCGTCAGCACGCAGGTCGGCTGCCAGGGCATTACGCCGGGTTTGTTGCGCGGTCAACTGGCGCTGCAGGTCCAGCCAGTTGTCCAGGGCCAATTGCGAGCGGGTGGCGCGCGCTTCTTCTTCAGCCTGCACGGCCTGGATACGACCCAACCGTTGCAGGCGGCACCGCAGTCGCCGGAGAGCCCGCCGGCGCATCTCGAATGCCGGCAGCTCGTCTGAGGCAATCCGCTGGATCGCTTCGATCTCGGCCTGGATGCGAGCGATTTCCCGCACGTGCTCAAGCGCCCGCTCACGGCAGCTCTGCACTTCGCGCAGCGTGCGCCCGGCTTCAAGCAACTGGTCGATCCGGCCCACTCTCTCGGTCAGAGCATCGTGCTCTCGGGCCAGGGCAGCGATCTCCCGGCCCAGGCTCTGCACGGCCTGGCGCTCGGTAACCAGGTCCCCGGTCAGATTTCGCAGTTTAATAAACAGCAACTTGCCCTCCGCCTGAGCCAGGTCGTGCTCTTGCTGCGGCAGGCTCGCCTGGATCTGGGCCAGCTCGGCGCGGCGCCCAGTCCGCTCAAGAGCCATGTGATCCTCGCGCCGGATTTTGAGATCCTGCTCGATCCGGATCATCTGGTCCAGGTTGAGCAGCTTCATCAGGGATTCCTCGCGCTTCTGGCGGCTCATCCCCTCCAGCTTTTCCAGCTTTTTCTGTTCGACAAAGCAGGTGTTGAGCAGCGCCTCGCCGTCGAAGCCCAGCTCACGGATAATGCGCTGGTTGACGACGATGTTGCCGGTCACATCTTCAATGCCGTTCCGGCTCTCGACCAGCAATTCCCATTGGTTGGGCTTGTCGCGGATAATGGTCCGGGTAATCCGCAGCGTGCGGCCGGGCGCTTCAACCCACAGTTCAACCCGTGCGCGCTCCGCGCCGTAGTTGACCAGGTCGTCGGCGCCCCGGGTGCCACTCTCCGTCACGAGCGGTTGCCCAAACAGGCCGAAATAGATCGCCTCGAAGAGGGTCGATTTGCCAGCTTCATTTTTGCCCTGGACCAGGAAGCGGCCGCTGGGGGGGAGATAGAGGTCAACTTCCTTGAGTTGCTTGAAGTTATGGGCGGCGATACGGCGGATTCGGATCATGGGGCCCTCGTTGACTCAAACGTTCTAGAGTACAACTATAGCACGAAATGTGTAAAACGTAAAATGTCAAACGTCAGGCGTCAAACGTGAAACGTGAAGAAGTCCTGACGTTTGACGTTTCACGTTTGACGTATGAAGACCAGCACTGCCACCAACGCCATACCGGCGCCGTAAATGAATGGCGCCGGCACGCCCAGGCTCTGCCACAGCAGCCCGGCGATGACGCTGGCCGGGAACAGGGCCAGGCCGGTCAAGGTGTGAAATACCCCGAAGGCGGTGCCGCGCAGGTGGGGCGGCGCCAGGTCGGCGGCGAAGGCGCGCTGGACGCCGTCGGTGGTGCCGTAGTAAATGCCGTAGGCGGCGAAGAGCAGCCAGGCATGCCAGGCGGTGCTGGCCAAAGCGAAGCCCGCGTACACCAGTGCAAATACCAGATAGCCGGCAACCACCAGCGTCTTGCGGCCAATTCGGTCCGACAACCGCCCCGCCGGCCAGGCGGTGGTGGCGTAGACGATGTTGAACATGCCCCACAATATAGGCACAAACTCCGCCGGCACGCCAAGGTTCTGAGCCCGGAGCAGTAGAAAGGCGTCGCTGGAATTCCCCAACATGAAGACTGTGACGGCCAGCAGGAACAGCTTGAAACGGCGGTCAAAGGGTGCCAGGCTCGGCCGTGGCAGTGCCGCGGCGCTCTTTCCGGCGGCGGCCGGGTCCCGCACCCCCAGCGCGATCAGCAGGATCGCCGCGATCCCGGGCAACAGAGCCAGGAGAAACACCCGCCGGTAGTCACCCGGCCAGCCCGAGAGCACCGCGAACGCCGTCAGCGGCCCGGCGACGGCGCCAGCCGTGTCCATTGCCCGCTGAAGGCCGAAAGCACCGCCACGCTCCCCTGCCGGAACCGAGTCGGCCAGGATAACGTCGCGGGGCGACGTGCGCACGCCCTTGCCGACCCGGTCCGTAAAACGAATGGCCAGCACCTGCGGCCAGGCCGTGGTCACGGCGAACAGGGGCTTCGTCAGGTTCGACAGTACGTAGCCCAGGGTCGCCAGGGCCTTGCGGCGGCCCAACCGGTCAGACAGCCAGCCGGACACGACTTTGAGCAGACTGGCCGTGCTCTCCGCGATCCCCTCGATGAGACCGATGGCAGACACCGGCGCCCCCAGCACGTTCGCCAGGAACAGGGGCAGTAACGGGTAGATCATCTCCGAGCTCACGTCGGAGAAGAAGCTGACCCAGCCGAGCACCATGACGTTGCGGCGTAGCGCGCGCGTTTCGCGTTGTTCTTCGGCTGCGACCTGATCCATCTTACCCTCGCTGCTCCACTTGACATTCCTCCCATCGCAAATTATACTCTCAGTCAATATATAGCCAAAGAAGGGGGATAATTTATGTCCGTTGATTCATCTACAGCGCTGCCAACTTCCAGGCCAGAGGAGGGTACCGAAAGTGTCTGGACCTTCCGCGGCTACAAGATGCGGCCGGGGGAGTTCAACACGGCAATGGTACATTTTTACCGGGGCGAGATCAGCCGTTCCAATACCTGGCGCCAGCGATTGGACAACACCACCAACTGGGCCGTCGTCGCCACTGGCGCCGCGCTCTCGTTCTCGTTTTCCGATCCCAACCATCACCACGGCGTCATCCTGCTCAACACAATCCTGGTCACTCTGTTCCTGTTCATCGAGGCGCGGCGCTACCGTTACTACGAACTGTGGAGCTACCGGGTACGGCTGATGGAGACCGACTTTTTCGCCGCTATGCTTCACCCACCCTACAAGCCGAGCGACGACTGGGCCGAATCGCTGGCGTCAAGCCTGCTGCATCCAGAGTTCCCCATTAGCATGCTGGAGGCGCTCGGCCGTCGCTTCCGGCGCAACTACTTCCCGATCTTCCTGATCCTGGCGGCAAGCTGGCTGTTGAAAGGGGCCATCCATCCCACCCCGGTCACCTCCTGGGAGGAATTTGTCAGCCGGGCCTCTGTCGGTCCATTCTCCGGTGCGTTGATGCTGGCCATTGGATTTGTGTTCAATCTGCTCCTGTTCTCACTTGGGCTTTTCACCATTGGATTGCAACATTCCAGCGGCGAGGTGCTGCCGCGCATCCACTTCTCCCTCGGCGAGACCTGGCGCAACCTGCGAGGTGTTGGGGCCGAGGTACTCCCCCGCCCTGATATCCAGCTTCGCCTTCCGATCCGGCATCGCCAGCATCTGACCTTCATTATCTCACCCGAGAGTGATGCTATTGCCCAGCAAGTGATGCGCCAACTCAAGCGCGGAGTGACGGCGCTGCACGGCACTGGAATGTACACGGGCCAGCCACGCGAAGTCTTGATGTGCGCGATCCGCCCGACGCAGGTGAACCAGCTCAAGGAGATTGTCTACGATCTCGATCCGAATGCGTTTCTCATGATCAACCAGGTCCAGGAGCTGTGGGGGAGGAGCTTTGACCCCCTCAAGGTGAAGCGACCGGCCACGCGCCGGGCTGGCGCGGGATAGAACGCCTGGCTCACAGCCGCCAGAACAGGGGTAACAGGCCCAGGATGATCGCGAGCAGCAGCAGGCTTAGTGGCCAGCCTACTTTGAAGAAATCGCTGAAGCGGTAACCGCCTGGCCCCATCACGAGCACGTTCACCGGGTGTCCCAGTGGTGTGAGGAACGCCATCGAGGTCGCCAGGGCTACGTCCATGCCGAAGGCACGTGGATCGGCCCCAACCTGGCGCGCGGCACTGATGGCGATGGGAGTGATAATCGTGGCCACCGCCGGCCCGGCCATGGTCTGGGTCAGCAACATGGTCAGGCTAAACAGGCCAGCCGCCAGGACGAGCGGGCCGAAGCTCCCCAGGCCTCGGACCAGCCAGCGGCCGAGCAATTCGGCGGTGCCTGTCTTGCTCATGGCAACGCTGAGTGGCAGCATGCCAGCGATGAGGAACACCGCCTTCCACTCGACGGCCTGGTAAGCCTCATCCATCGTCAGGCAGCCGGTCAGAACCATTAGTAGTGCGCCAGCCAGCATCGCTTCGGCTACGGGCAGTAGCCCAGCACCTGAAGCCAGGAGCGCAGCCAGCATGATCGCTCCGGCCAGAGGCGCCTTGCTTGGCCGTGTCGCTTCTTGATTTGGGCGATACGGTTCCGGGTCGAGCACGATGAAATCGTGTTCGCTGCTCAACAAAGCAATGCGGTCGCGCGTGCCTTGCAACAGCAGCGCGTCGCCAAAGTGCAGTGGAAGATCGGCCAGGCCGGTGCGCAGCGGCCGACCCTCGCGCCAGAGGGCGACCACGCTCAGGCCGAATTTCTCTCGGAAGTGGATCTCCCGCAGGGTCTTACCGGCCAGACTGGTGCGCGGTGACAGCACAGCTTCAACCAACCCGACGACGTCCGAGGCCAGCTCTCCGGCCCAGGCCGCCGGCGCCGGACCTGAGGTCAACCCCAGTGTCTCCAGCACTGCCGCCTCGGCTGGTGGTCCCTCAACCACCAATAGGTCGTTCGACCGGAGCCGCATGTCCGGAGCAGGCGCCAGCCAGGGTCGGTGCCAGCTATTACGGACGATGGCCAGGACATTCACCCCCATTTTTTCACCCAACCCACTATCAGCCAGGCTACGGCCCACCAACTGGGAATCAGGCCGGACGTGATATTCCGCCAGGTCGTCGTGCAGGTGGTATAGCTCGGCCAGCTCGCGGTGCAGGGAGCGCATGCGCTGCATGGGCCATCTCTCGGGTAGCAGCCGCCGGCCAATGAGGATCATATAGCCTACGCCGGCCACGACGACCGGCACGCCGATGGGAGCAAAGTCCAACAGGCCGAAACCCGGCAAGCCCTCCGCGCTCAGCAGGCTGCTGACGACGATGTTGGTCGTGGTCAGCAACGTCGCCATGCCCCCCAGGACCGTAGCAAAGGCCAGCGGCATGAGGAGGCGGGATGGGCTGACTCTGCTCCGGCGAGAGATACCGGACACGGCGGGCATCAACATCGCGGCAGCAGCGATGTTATTCATGAACAACGACAGCAGTGCCCCGGCCAGCATGATGATGCTCACCAGCCGCGCTTCCCGCCGGCCCGCGATCCGCAACAGATGCGCGCCGATGGCGCGGGTCACCCCTGTATGGAACAGGCCGGCAGTCAAGATAAAGATAGCGGCAATGGCGATCACTGCTGATCGGCTGAAACCGGAGAAGACCTCTTGAGGGGTTAACAACCCGGTCACGCCCAGGCTGGTCATGACCAGCAACGCCACCAGGTCCGGCCGCAGCCGGTCGCTGACCATCAGGATGACCGCGACAGCCAGGATGGTGAGCACGATGGCGATGGAAGGCGTGAGCATCAATCGGTCCTTATTCTCAATCCGCTTTATCTTAACGATACAAGGTACCGGCGTTTGAAGTCAACATGCATTGGCTGTGCGTCACTCCTGTTAATCCCGGATGATCAGCGGCAAGAATACATTGGGCGTGGGCAAAGGTGTCACCGTGGGCGTTGGCGTGTGGGTCGTAGTCGGCGGCGCGGTCGCCGTGGGCGTGGCCGAGGCCGTGGACGTCGGCGTATAGGTTGGCGTGGGGCTGACCGATGGCGTGGCAGTACTGGTCGCTGTTAAGGTGGAGGTGTGGGTCGGAGCCGGGACACCATTGCCCTGAACCACGAACGATAACTGGTTGATGGCATCGCTGACGACGGTGACGATGACATCCCCGGTAGGCCCAGGGCTGGTCGGACTGTAAGCGATGGTGATTCTCAGAATGTCGTTGGGTAGGATCTGGCGCGGCGGCGGGATTGGGGGCGAGAACAGGTGGAAGTCAGGGTGGCTAGACGTGATGCTGGATACGGTGATCGTCCGGACATTGGGTTGGCCGGTGTTCTTCAGGATCACATCCCAGGGTTGCGTGTCACCTACCTGGACGTCGCCAAAGTTAATAGAGGGCGAACCGACGACGATCAGGAATGCGCCTGAAAGTGTTGCCATAGCCGTGGGCGACGGCGGCACAGTCTGGGTAGCCGTCGCCGTGGGGCTGGGGGAACCCGTCGGGGTCGAAGTATGTGTGGCCGTCGGCGTGTGAGTCGGGGTTTGCGTAGGCGTAGCTGTCGAGGTCTGGGTCGAGGTCGGTGTCGCAGTAGACGTGGAAGTGGGCGTAGCCGTCGAGGTCTGAGTCGAAGTCGGTGTCGCAGTAGACGTGGAAGTGGGCGTGGCCGTCGGTATATGGGTCGAAGTCGATGTCGCGGTAGAGGTACAAGTAGAAGTTGCCGTAGCAGTAGGATTGAGGGTCGAGGTTTCAGTAGTAGTTTTAGTGGGCGTAGCTGTCGTTGTGGGGGTCGAGGTTGGTGTCGAGGTTGGCGTGGCAGTGGATGTAGTCGTCGGTGTATGGGTAAAAGTCGCCGAGGTGATAGGAATAAACATTGCCAGTGCCGGAGGGGCCGGCGTCGCGGTCTGGCCAAAGGCCTGGCCGGGTGAGGGCACCGTGTTCGTCTCAGCGAGAGGGAAGACTGCAGAGTGATCGGGCAGAAGGTATCGAGCAGTAGCTGCTTGCAGGCCGGTGGCCATCGGTGAGGTGGCAAGGAGCGCAACTGCAGTCGGCCCCAGGAATCCTACGATGAGGATCGCGAGCTTGACGCTGATTAGCCCCTTCATCTATCTTCTTTTATCTTCTTTTATCTTCTTTTATCTTCTTTTATCTTCTTTGCGTTTTGCTTGTGTTTGTTTTAGCGTCCGCTGCCGTCAGCAAATTCTCCGAGACCCAAAGCAATGAGCCGCTCCGGCATCGGGAAACCCTGGTCGTCCCAGCCGCGCAACTCGTAGTACCAGGGCAGCATTTTGTTCAGGTCGGGCAAGATGTCCGCGGCACCGCCATCTGGACGGGCATGGCTGAGCAGCCGCGGTGGCAAAATGTCGTCCTTACGGCTGATGCCGTAGCGCATGTTGATCAGGCGCTTGAGGTTGAACAACCGCTCACCCAGGCGCATCACGTCCTCTGTCTTCCAGTTCCACCCCAGGGCCTTGTTGAGGAACTCCGCGACCGTGTCTGGCCCAACACTGCCTTTGAAGATAAACTTGCACAGCCCGAGGGGGTTGTACGTCGCCATGTAGTTCTGCCAGTCGTAGCACAGTTTGGCCTGGTACGGCTCCGAGCCAAAGCGGTCCAGGGCGTCCGGGTAGCCCAGGCCGGGCTGGGGAATACCCAGGCCGTTCCAGTAGGTCAGCGCCTCCAGGTGGCAGGCACCCCGGCTCGACGTAGCGTAGTTGATCGCCATGCTGACGAAGGCGCGCGGATCGTGGTAGGGCACCTCCATCCCCTTGACGTGGACGGCGAAGGTCCAGGCATCGCCGCCCAGTTTCTGCGCGGCGGCCCGGGTTCCATCTGCCAGGAGCTCACCGATACCCTGCCGGTAGGCAATCTTGTGGATGGTATCGATGATGGCATCCTCGTTGCCGAAAACCAGCTCCACACCGCCCGTGTCGGCCCGGGTGATGTAGCCTTTCTCGAAGGCCTCCATGGCAAACGCGATGGTCGCAGAGGTAGAGATGGTATCCAGGCCGTAGCGGTTGCATAAGTCGTTGATCTTGGCGATGCTATCCAGGTTGTCATTCTTAAGGTTGCCGCCGAAACCGGCCAGAGTCTCGTACTCAGGGCCGTGGCCGTGCATCTTGTACGGCCCTTCCTTGACCTCGACTTCTTTGCCGCATCCGATGGGGCAGGCGAAGCAGAAGGTGTGCTTGACCCAGATGGTTTCGTGGATAACCTGGCCGGAGATCTTGCTCGTCCCCTCAGGCCAGGCGCCCTCGAACCAGTTCTTGAGCGGGATATCTCCAGTCCGCTCCGTGGTTGGCACGCCGCCGGCCGTGCCCAGCTTGGACAGCGCCACCGAGTTGTCTTTGAGCCAGGCGTTGGTCTCTCTAACGAACTGGTTAAAGTCCTTGAAGTCAACGTACTCCGGCCGGTTCTTCCCGCGCACGACGATGGCCTTGAGATTCTTAGAGCCCATCACCGCGCCCATCCCGCCGCGCCCGGCCGTGCGGGCGTGGCTTGGACCGCCGCGCATGACGTTGGCAAATCGGACCAGGTTCTCGCCCGCCTGGCCGATGGAGGCGACTTTGGCGCGGCCATCGGTTTCCGCCAGCAGCCGCTCGGAGGTCTCGTAGTGGTCCGTGCCCCAGAGGTGCTGCGCCGGGCGCAACTCGATTGTACCGTTGATGCCGTCGATCCAGAGGTACACCGGTTCCCTGGCCCGTCCGGTGATGATCAGGCCGTCGTATCCGGCAAACCGTAGCTCAGCGCCCCAGTGGGAGCCCAGGTTGGCTTCGTTCCAGATGCCAGTGAGGGGCGAGCGGCCGCAGAACGAGGACCGGCAGCCCGTGGGCGCGAAGGTGCCCGACAGCAGGCCATTGAATATGAGCAACGGGCTGCGCGGGTCGAAAGCGTCGAGTGCCGGGTCCATTATATCATAGAACATCCGGGCCGCCAGGCCTGACCCCAGGGCCCATTGTTGGACCTGGTCCTCGGTGATGGGAAGGTCAGACCAGCGACCTTCAACCAAATCTAGTTGAAGCAGCCTACCTGCGTAGACATAAGGCATGGGTTTCCTCCTTCGCTGAGGCAATTCAGGTCAGGCGAGAGCCATATCGTATTCTGCAAGAGGGAAACAGATGGTTTTCTCGATGCGATCACCGTGTTTGGCAATCTCCTCCATCCGCTTGTAGACGGGCGCATCGAAATATTGCTCGCCACATTTGGCACACACCCAGGCTGGGACGTGATCCACATAGATCGTTTGGCCTTTGTAACGGAATCTGGTCTGAATGATGCGCTGTTCAACTGTGCCTTCACAGAACTCGCATGGATCGCGATCTGTCATACTGATCACCTTTCAACTTTCTTCGGCATAAGCTGTGATAACAAGCAACACACCTGAAGGCAGGAAACGGCACACCACATACGCGCGGCGTCCGTCTGTCGAATCGCCAACCACTTCGTAGCGAGTGCCCCGTGGATCGCGCGTGAACCTCTGGGTGATTTGACCGGTGAGAATTATACTCTCAATATCTTCTGCTGCAAGCTCGTCCTCGGACATCTCCTCGTTGGCGTGCGAACTGATGCGGTATCGTTGTTCACGAATGGCTTGACGCAT
>JBBITV010000095.1:0-10840 GCA_037440585.1 Chloroflexota bacterium | reverse complement strand
GGCGGCGGTCACGGCCACCGGGCTGGGGGTGCTGGTGGCCGCCGTGGCCCGCACCGAGGCCCAGGTGGGCGGTCTCACCACCCTTCTGCTGCTCACCATGTCCGCCCTGGGTGGTTCCTTCGTTCCCCGCTTTACCATGCCTGACTGGCTGCGAGCTATCGGCCTGGTGACACCACACGCCTGGGCGATGGATGCCTATCAGGATCTGCTGGTGCGGGGTTACGGGTTGGTGGAGGTGTTGCCCAGAGTAGGAACTCTGGCCGCCTTCGCTCTGGTCTTCTTCGCCGCCGGCGTGGGGCGGTTTCGGTTCGAGTGAGTCTGGTGGTGCACTGATGAGGGAAGGCTAGCAAGCTTCCTCTCGCGATGCCTACACCGCCTATCTCATCCACGAAGTGGTGATTATCGCCATTGCCTATGCGGTACGGGATGTTGCGCTTTATCCGTTGCTCAAGTGGGCCGTGGTGGCGCTGGTGGCTGTCCCGCTGTGTTTTGCGCTAGCACCTGGCCTTCCTCCTGGAGCACCAGCCGCCCCAGATGCACCTCGTCATCGCCACTCGGGAAGATCCGCCGTTGCCACTGTCTCGTTGGCGCGGGCGCGGGCAGGTGGTGGAGATTCGGCAAGACGACTTGCGGTTTTCCCTGGCAGAATGTGCCGATTTTCTCCAGCGGGTGATGCGGCTCGAACTGTCCTCGGCTGACGTCGCCGCCCTCCAGCAACGGACCGAGGGCTGGATCGCCGGCCTGCAACTGGCCGCCCTGTCCATGCGAGGCCGCTTAAATCTTCTTCCCTCGCTCGTCAGGCGTCGGGCGGCTAGGGTCCGGACCTCAAGTGAATTGATTTGACAACTGGGAACGCGTGCCTACACTTTGGATGATACAAAGGCGAGCAAGAACCTATCCGAAAAGTCCGTAGCATAGGCCTTGTGCCCGTCAGAAACGCCCACAAGGGCTATGCTCCCACCAGGGGCTATGCTACCATGACGTTCTTGAGAGCCGCTCACAGGGTCCGGGGAAGTCGTATGCAGGAGGTGCACCATGTCCTTCAGGATCGAAGAGAAGTTTCAGGTACAGGCGCCCATCGATCGCGCCTGGCAGTACTTGATGGATCCTCAGAAAGTTGTGGTCTGTATGCCGGGGGCTGAGTTAGTCGAGATTCAGGACGAGCGAACCTTCCTGGGCAAGGTGAAGGTAAAAGTCGGGCCGGTGACTGTGGGCTACAAAGGCCGGATTCAGCTCACCGAGGTGGACGAGCAGAACCATCGCATCCGGATGGTTGGGGAAGGGCGTGAGGAAGGTGGTGCCGGGTCAGCCAGGGTCACCATGACCAGTTACCTCTCCTCGCTGTCCAATGGCGGCACCGAGGCCGTGTTCCAGGCGGACGTTGACCTGGTGGGAAAGATCGTCCAGTTTGGCCGGGGTATGATCGATGAGGTCGCCAGGCAGCTCTTCCGCCAATTTGCGACTTGCGTCCGGGAGCACCTGGAGGTACCTGTCGAGACCGCCAAGGAGACACCGGTCAGGGCAGCAGAGCCGGTTCGTGCCGTCCCGCTGGCCTTAAGCGCTCTCTGGGCAGCTATTGTCAGGTTCTTCCGACGGCTGATCGGGCATCAGCCGGTTTAGCCGCCAACCAAGCCAGACCGCTGGGCTGAAGCCACGCGCTGAGAGAGCGAAGCCCCGTTGGGGCTAGAACCAGTCCACCGAATAGACCTCATCAATCAGCGCGGCGTTTCTTTTGTTCAGCAGCACGCTCGAAGGTATCCTTACAGCGCGCACAACAGAAGTAGAAGACTGTGCCATCGTGGGTTAACGTATATCTCGCTCCCGCCACCTCGACCGTCATCCCGCAAATCGGGTCTATCGCTTCGGTTGCCGTGGCAAGATCTGGCGTACCGGCCGCCGCAACAGCTTCCACCTGGACAACCGGCCGCTCAAGCTGTTGCTGCCTGAGTTGGACAATCTCGGCCATGATGCTGAGGGCGATCTCCGCTGGTGACAGCCCGCCCAGCGGCAACCCCGCCGGGTACTTCACGCGCTGCAAGCGCTCAGGCGCAACCCCCTTGTGCTGCAAGTATTGGGAAAGTGCCTGACCTTTTCTGCGACTAGCCACCAGGCCCACATAGGCTGCGTCGCCTCCGACAGCCGTCTCGAGTGCTTCCTCATCCCCGTGGCCCATCGTCGCCACTACCACGTAGCTCTGTGAGCTGATCCGGGCTGGGGCCACTTCCAGATCGTTCAGCAGTAGATCGGCTTCCGGAAAATGCTCTCTCGTTGCTGACGGATCGACGACGCAGACGGCAAAATCCATCAACTTGCCCAACCGGGCGAGAGTCTGAGCGACAGGGGTCGCGCCAAAGATCAGGAGCTCCGGCCGGGGAAAGACGGGCTCGAGATAGATCTCCAGCCCGCCGCCGCTCAGGCATGTGATCGCATACTCATGGACACCATTGCGATTCCCACCCGTGCTTCCAGAACTGAGACTCAGCAGCCTCGGCTGGCCATCTGCCAGCGCCTTCAGAGCCTCGCGGACGACAATCGGCTGGACGCAGCCGCCGCCTACCCACCCCGTGAGCAACCCATCGCGCCGGATGATACCCTTGGCCCCCGGCCTGGCCGATTGGGGTGGCTGGCACGCCACCACGGTGGCAAGGACAAAGGGCTCTCCTTTTGCACGTAACTCAACGGCCTGTTCTAAGTAATCAGCCCACATGGGATAACCTTCCCCCTCTCCCTGTGAGAGGGGGTTGGGAACTTGCGGACGCGTTGCCACAGGCCAGTCTGGAGCATCTAGACTCTGCAACCCCGGGAACATCTCAACTAACTTGGCCTTACCCGCCGGGCCAAAGCCCACGACCGTTTCTTGTGTGGGTGATAGTTGCTCGATATCACCCAGGCTCATCGGCGGGAGGTAGATGTTGAACGTCTCGCCGTCCATCGTCAGTTGGGTAGACTGGCCCGCGACGCTATGGAATGGCTTGCCCACGGTTGCATACACCGTCCCTGGCGGCGCGTTCGTCGCCGTGCTGCCGTCGATAAGGCTACATCCTCGCTCACATCTAATAACAAGGTGCTGACGCCAGAGGCGATAACGGTCGGGGTGTTGAAAGTCCCGCTGAATCCAGCGGGAGGGTTCTCCAAGCTGAGCGTCACCGTGCCGGAGAAGCCATTCAGCGCCGTCACCCTCACTTGCACCGGCGTGGTTTCACCCCGGCCTGCCACAATACAATTGGGCTCCACATTCAGTGTAAAGTCTGGCGCACTCCTGCCACCACCGCCTCCATTGCTGTTTCGCTGCACGAGCGGCAGGAGGACCTTCGAGCAGTCGGGGGCTGCCTCACTCGTGCCCTGGGTCAGCACAATCGCCCATCAACTGTAACGTAGATAAAATGCTTTGACTATCGGCTGTAATCTGCTCAACCGAGCGTTTCAGAGCACTATAGGTGGCCTGGATGGTTTTCGCTGATGGTATGATGGCCGTTTCAATGTCTATGGCCGCACGCACATGTTTCTCGTTAAGCATTGGATGACCTCCTCCGAACTTGTATCTTCCGTGTAATACACTATAATAAGAGCTCTAGCTTACGAGAAGTCAAACGGGTATCCATATGCAACCCATCATCCAGCGCGTCAGGTACATTCTCGCCATAGACCTTGGCACATCCGGCCCCAAGGTGGCCCTGGTTTCCACCCAGGGAGAAGTCGTTGACTGGGAATTTGAAGCGATGCAGCTCTTCCTCCTGCCCAACGGCGGGGCCGAGCAAAGCCCGGGAGACTGGTGGGAGGCCATCAAGAGAGCGGCGCAGAGGTTGCTTGCCAGGCGATTGGTTCCGGTCGATAAGATCGTCGCCCTCAGTTGCACGACCCAGTGGTCAGGGACGGTCCCGGTTGACAGGCATGGCCATCCCTTGATGAATGCGATCATCTGGATGGACTCCCGTGGGGCACCGTATGCCAGGCGTATCGCCGATGGACTGGTCAAGGTTCAGGGTTACGGCATCGGGAGACTGCTGACCTGGCTGTGGCTGACCGGGGGCGCCCCGACCCATTCAGGGAAAGACTCGATTGCCCACATCCTGTACATCAAAAACGAGCTCCCTGAGATTTACCGGGCGACCTACAAGTTCCTCGAGCCTATGGATTACCTCAACCTGCGGCTGACCGGCCAGTTTGCTGCAGCGTACAACACCGTCACCCTGCACTGGCTGACCAATAACCGGGACATCTCTAATGTCGTCTATGACGAGCGGCTACTCAAAATGTCCACCATCGACCGGGATAAGCTGCCCGACCTCAGGTCTGCCAACGACCTCCTCGGCCCGATCAAGCCGGAGGTTGCTAAGGAGTTGGGACTGCACGAGGAGGTCCAGGTCGTGATGGGGACGCCGGACGTACATTCGGCGGCCATCGGCTCGGGTGCGGTGCGGGATTACGAGGGGCATCTCTACATCGGGACATCGTCCTGGCTGACGTGCCACGTCCCATTCAAGAAGACCGACCTGTTTCACAATATGGCCTCCCTGCCTTCGGCGATCCCCGGCAAATATCTCCTCACGAACGAGCAGGAGTGCGCGGGCGTCTGCCTGGACTTCCTACGCGACAACATTCTGTTCCACGATGACGAACTGGCGACAGGCACAGCTCCATCCGCTGCTTATGACATCTTCAACCAGATCGCCGAAAGGGTCCCCGCCGGAAGCGGCAAGGTGATCTTCACCCCGTGGCTGTACGGCGAGCGGACGCCAGTGGACGATCACCTGGTGCGAGGTGGATTTTTCAACCAGTCGCTCAAGACCACCCGAGAACATCTCGTCAGAGCCGTGTTCGAGGGCGTGGCGTACAACTCCCGGTGGCTGCTCACGTACCAAGAAGGCTTTGTTTCGGGGGCGGTTTATCACGGGGCTGATGAGCACATCGAGTTTCTCAACCGGGTGTATGCCATCCATTCCCAGAGCAATCCCCTGCATTCCGACGTCTGGCCGAGCACCACGAAGTTTGAGGCGGAAATCGTGGCGATGACGGCCCGCATGCTGGGGGCCGGTAAAGCTAATGAGATATGCGGGACAGTGACGTCCGGTGGGACGGAAAGCATCCTGCTGGCGATGAAGACGTATCGTGACTGGGCCAGAGATCGGAAAGGGATAACCAAACCCGAAATGCTCATCCCTTCCACGGCCCATCCGGCCTTTGACAAGGCGGGCCAGTACTTCAACATCAAGGTGATTCGTGTCCCCGCGGGCGCCGACTACAAGGCCGATGTCGCTGCAACCTGCAAGGCCATCACTAGAAACACCATCGTCGTGGTGGGTTCGGCGCCTTCGTTCCCCCACGGCGTCATCGATCCTATTGCGGAGCTGTCCGAGCTGGCGCGACAGAAGGGGATCGGTTTCCACACGGATGCATGCCTGGGTGGGTTCCTGCTTCCCTGGGCCGAGAAGTTGGGGTATTGTGTTCCGTCCTTCGATTTCAGACTGCCCGGCGTGACGTCCATGTCGGCGGATACGCACAAATATGGATACGCCGCCAAAGGCACATCGGTCGTGCTCTATCGCGGTTCGGAGCTGCGTCGATATCAGTACTTCACGGCAACGGATTGGCCGGGCGGGATGTATTTCTCCCCCACATTCGCCGGAAGCCGGCCCGGCGGCCTGAGCGCCGTATGCTGGGCGGCCATGCTGGCGATGGGGGAGCAGGGCTACCTGGAGGCGACGCAGCGCATCCTGGAAACGGCGGCGGTGATTCGTAGAGGCATCGAGGCCATTCCGGAATTGCGCGTACTCGGTGATCCGCTCTGGGTGATTGCCTTTACGTCGGACCAGCTTGACATCTATGAAATCATGGAGGCCATGTCCCGGCAGAAGTGGAACCTTAACGGTCTCCACAAGCCTCCGGCCGCCCACATCTGTGTGACCCTGCGGCACACCCAGCCCGGCGTCGCGGAAAGGTTCCTGGACGATTTGGCATCCGCCGTGGAAGACGTCAGAATGAACCCGGGCGCAAAGGGCGGGATGGCGCCCGTGTACGGCCTGGCCGCTACGCTTCCCTTCAGGGGCGTAGTAGGTGATATGCTCAAAAGGTACATAGATCTATTGTATAAGGTGTGACGCATGCACAGAATCTACAGATTCATCCTGGTCGCATTTGTCCTCGTTGCATGCGTTGGCTGTGACCAGGCGTCGAAAACCATTGCCAGGGGATCGTTGGCATCATCGCAGCCGCTCTCTCTGCTGAATGATTCCGTTCAGTTCGAGTACAGTGAGAACACGGGCGCCTTCTTGAGCTTGGGGTCGAACCTACCTGGCGAAGTTCGCTTCCTGCTGTTGGTCGTCTTTGTGGGCGCAATCCTGGCGATCACCCTTACGTATACTATCACGGCTCGCCGTCTAGATCTGATGCAGCTCATTGGATTATCCTTCTTGACAGGGGGTGGATTGGGGAATCTGCTCGATCGCATATCTAACGACGGAACTATGGAAGAAGGAAGAACGCTATGCTCAAACCCAGGTTGCCCATCCGCCGTTTCGACGTCTTTGCCGAATTCAATCGGCTGAAGGCACTCCAAGACGACATGCCGCCCGAGGAAGCGGCCGGCTACGGCCTGTGGCTCGCCAAGGTCATCGCGGCGCGCCGCTTCGGGCGCTCGCTGCTCTCCCAGCCGCCCTCGAAGGTACGCGAGATAGCCCCACGCGAGCCAGAGGAAGAAGCACAAGCCGAGGCACCCAAGTGGCGCACACTCAGCGGCAAGCCGCAGACGGACGATCTCTTCGAGCACGAGACCGTGGATCGCATGGGCCGCGAGTTCTACGAGCAGGTCTTCGCCCCGACCATTCGTGAGGCGTTTGAGAAGGGGAAGAGCTACGAGGGGATCCGGGATGCTGTTCGCAAGGAGTGGAAGCCGTGAAGAATGGCGAATCAATCCATAGCTACGTCCTTGTCTGCGAAGATATACGCCAAATTCTAGAACGCCGCGCGATCAACCCAAGCTGATTTGGCTTGGAAGTAGGGGGCAGGGTGAGGGTGGCAGAGCTACTAAGCGGAGCATCTGTTTCAAACCCTACTATAGCCTGTATTACATCCTGCCCGGTGGCGGGCAACTGCCTGGAGAAACGCTCCACGAGGCGCTGCACCGCGAGTGCCTGGAAGAAATCGGCGCGCAGGTTGAGGCTGGTGAACTGCTCTTCGTGCGCGAGTACATCGGCAGCCATCAGGAGGGTGACTATGACTATGCCTGAGCTGATCTTGGAGTACATCAAAGTGCTCATCTGGCCCGTGACGGTAAGCCTGCTCCTCCTTGTATATCGCAATGCCATCATTTCGATATTACCACAGTCCAAGATCAAGGTCTCGCTCTTCGGTTTAGAAGTGGAGACAACGCTGCCCGAATTGGAGACTATTACACTGGCAACACTGGGTGGGCGTCTGGACAGCCTACAATTGGCTTTGCTCACACGTCTTGCTGATGAGGGGCCAATCAGCTATGGCGAAGCCGGAATTCCAAAAGATGACCGGAAGTGGGTTAGACCTCTGATGAATGCCGGTTTGGTCATGACGAACCCCGTTGGCGCCCACCTGGGTGAGGCTGAGGGCTTGAATCTGACACCTCTCGGCGAATTGTTGATGCGACCGAGGATGAAAAGGGCAGCCAGATGAATTCCAGCATTAGCCTGTCCAACCACAGGGTGAAGGAGGCAGAAATGCAACGTTGCACGTGGGCTCGATCAGCTTTGATGATCGCATACCACGATACCGAATGGGGCACCCCGCTCCACGACGACCGCGCTCTGTTCGAGTTTCTCATCCTAGAAGGTGCGCAGGCCGGGTTGAGCTGGGAGACGATCCTGAAAAAGCGCGACTACTATCGCCTGGCGTTCGACCACTTCGACCCGCAGACTGTCGCGCGATACGATGAGCGCAAAATCGCGGAGTTGCTCGCCAACCCGGGCATCGTGCGCAACCGGCTCAAGATCGCAGCAGCTATCCAGAATGCCCAGGCTTTTCTGGCGATCCAGCAGGAGTTCGGGAGCTTTGACGCTTACCTCTGGCGCTTCGTAAACGGCCAGCCTATCAAGAATCGCTGGCAGACATTGCAAGACATCCCCGTGCGGACCGCCACGTCCGATGCGCTCAGCAAAGACCTGGCCCGGCGCGGCTTCAAGTTTGTCGGCTCCACTATCTGCTATGCCCTCATGCAGGCCGTGGGAATGGTCAACGACCACACGGTGGATTGTTTCCGGTACGTGGAGCTTTCAGAGTCCAGACCTGACAGGTTTTGAAAACCTGTCAGGTCTGGCGTATTGTAGAGGAGGCATTTATGGCTCAGGCTGGTGGTTACGACGAATATGCCTTCGTCGCCGAGTATTACGATTACGTCGTGCCCTATCGTGATCGCCAGGATGTGGCCTTCTTTGTCGCAGCGGCCCAAGAAGCGGGCGGGCCCGTGTTGGAAGTCGGCTGCGGCACGGGCCGGGTTTTGATTCCGACCGCGCGGGCTGGTATTCCTATCACCGGTCTTGACCTGTCTACACAGATGTTGAATGTCTGTCGTGAACGGCTACAGCAGGAGCCCGACGATGTTCAGGCCAGGGTCCAACTGGTTCAGGCGGACATGCGCGACTTTGAGCTGCCACAAGCCTTCAAGCTGGTTACGATTCCGTTCCGCCCGTTTCAGCATCTGACGACCGTGGATGACCAACTGGCCTGCCTGAGGAGTATTCATCGGCACCTGGTAGAGGGTGGCCGGCTGATTCTCGACCTCTTTAACCCCTCCCTGAGCAGGCTGGCGAATGACCCCGTGGGGCAAGAAATCGGCGATGAGCCGGAGTTCACCATGCCGGATGGCCGGCGAGTCCTGCGCCAGCACCGGTTTGTCTCAAAAGATCTGTTCAATCAAGTCAACCATACCGAGCTGATTTACTACGTCACCTATCCCGATGGTCGCCAGGAACGCCTGGTCCATGCCTTCCCCATGCGATATTTGTTTAGATTTGAAGCCGAGCACCTGCTGGCGCGCTGCGACTTCCAGGTGGAACACGTTTATGCAGACTACGACAAGAGCCCGTACGGCTCAAAGTATCCTGGTGAACTCATCATTGTGGCGAGGCAAATATAGGGCGTAGCAGGACATCACTCACTCTGACAATACACTCCGTGCGATCACCAGCCGCTGGATCTCGCTGGTTCCCTCGTAGATCTCCGTGATCTTCGCATCGCGGAAATAGCGCTCAACAGGTAATTCTTTGCTGTAGCCCATCCCGCCGTGAACCTGGATCGCCTTGGTCGTCACCCACATGGCCGTCTCTGAAGCGTACACCTTGGCCATCGACGCCTCCTTGCTGTAACGCTCGCCACGGTCCTTCTTAAGCGCCGCGTTAAAGGTCAGCAGCCGCGCCGCCTCGATGCGTGTCGCCATGTCGGCCAGCATCCACTGGATGGCCTGGAAGTCACCGATTTTGGAGCCAAAGGCCTCGCGCTCTTTGGCGTACTGCACCGATGCCTCAAACGCCGCCTCGGCAATTCCCACGGCCTGGGCCGCAATGCCGATACGTCCCGCGTCCAGGATGGTCATCGCAATCTTGAAGCCCATCCCCTCGTCGGCCAGGCGGTGGGTGGCGGGGACGCGGCAGTCCTCGAACATCAGCTCGCAGGTGGACGACGCGCGAATGCCGAGCTTGGGCTCGATTTTGCCCCGGGCAAAGCCGGGCAACTTCGTATCGACGATAAAGGCGCTGGTGCCCTGGTGTTTTCGCGGCGGGTCGGTGGAGACGAAGGTCAGAATGTAATCGGCGTAAGGCCCGCTGCTGACCCAGGATTTGCGTCCGTTGATCACGTAGTCGTCACCGCTGCGCACGGCGGTGACCCGCATGTTGCCGGCATCCGAGCCCGACTGCGGCTCGGTGAGCGAGAATGCGCCGATGAGCTTGCCGCTCGCCAGGGGCTCCAGGAAGGTCCGCTTCTGCCACTCGTTACCGAACTTGTCAAGGCCAAAACACACCAGCGAGTTATTCACGGACATGATCGTGCCGTGAGCCGCGTCCGCCTTGGAAATCTCAATCATCGCCAGGACGTAGCTGATGGTGTCTGCGCCCGCGCCACCGTACTCGGCCGGGGCCTGCAGGCCCATCAGGCCCAGTTCGCCCATTTTTTTGACCGTTTCAATGGGGAACTTGCCTGTCTCGTCGTGGTAGGCGGCAATCGGCTTGATTTCGTTCTCGGCGAAATCCCGCGCCAGGTCGCGGATCATGAGTTGTTCTTCGGTGAATTGAAAGTCCATGCACGCCTCCTCTAGATTCTATCACGCTCCTCTAAAAGCCCGCACCGTGTCGCGCCAACGCGCCTCGTCTGGTATCGCGAAGGGAATATAATAGCCAACGCGATCCAGGAGTCCGTCGTACCGCGCGCGCACTTTGGCCGGAAGCTCTTCCCAAGTGCCCGAGACCGCAAATTCTTCCAGCATCTCGTCCGTAATCTGGGCCGGCATCTCGTCCCAACGGCCACGCGACGCGAGATGGCTCAACTGCTCGCCCGCTTCACTCCAGCCGTGGATGTCCATTACGGGCCGGTAGGACGGCGTCGATGCATAAAAACTGATTTGTGCCCGGATGGCCTCGCGCATGGCGCTCAGCTCTTCTCCATCACTACTCGACCCGGCAATGACGAAGATATGGCTGGTGATCTCAATGTCCGACCGTGTCCGCCCTGACTTCTGCAAGCCTTCCTCAATTGCCGGCACGACCGCCTCGCGCAGGTATTTCGGGCTGTGAAACGGGTGCGCGTGGAAACCCTGGCATAGCTCACCGGCAAGGCGGCACAGGTGGCGGTTGACGCCGGCAATGAAAATGGGGATATC
>JBBITV010000094.1:10623-10896 GCA_037440585.1 Chloroflexota bacterium | reverse complement strand
ATCCGGGCCGGCCACCACTGCGCTCAACCGCTGCACGAGCGGTTAAACCTACCGGCGACGGCGCGGGCGAGCTTTTACCTTTATACGATGCCGGAAGAGATCGATGCGCTCGTTCACGCGCTCTATCAAGCCAAAGACGTGTTCGGAGTTTAGTGGATGGACAGCCTCTACCGTGAAAACATTCTCGATCACTACAAGAACCCACGCAACTTTGGCAGGCTGGAGCACCCGGACATCAGTCACGAGGAGTACAATCCGCTCTGTGGCGACCGG
>JBBITV010000094.1:0-10613 GCA_037440585.1 Chloroflexota bacterium | reverse complement strand
CGTCGAGGGATTTTCCTTCGACCATTTCGGTCAACATTGCGGCCGACGCCTGGCTGACGATCCAGCTCAAGATTGGGCCAGACGAGCGAGTCGAGGACGTGAAGTTCTTCGGGCAGGGCTGTGCGATCAGCCAGGCGTCGGCCTCAATGTTGACCGAAATGGTCGAAGGAAAAACCCTCGACGAGGTGAAGGCCATTAGCAAGGAGGATATCCTGGACACCCTGGGTATCCCTATCAGCCCGGTCCGGATGAAATGCGCTTTGCTATCGTTGAAGGCCTTGAAGGTTGGAGTGTACGGGTTGGATACGGTGTTTGAAGAGGATGAAGAGGAATTCTAACTCAAATCCCAAATCCCAAATCCCAAATCCCAAAACACGCGGGATTCCGCTTGGGATTTGGGATTTGGTCATTGGGATTTGACAAAGGAGGATTTCATGTCGACCCAAGTATTCGATATCGATCAGACCAAATACAGCTTCCGTGACCCGGAGCTTTATACATATAAGTCGAAGAAGGGGCTGACGCGCGACGTCGTCGAGGAGATTTCGCACATGAAGGAGGAGCCAGAGTGGATGCTCAAGCGCCGGCTCAAGGCGCTGGACATCTTCTGGTCCAAGCCAGTTCCCACGTGGGGTGGCGACCTGAGCACCCTGAACTTCAACGAAATCTACTATTACATCCGCCCCGACGAGAAGAAGTCGACCAGTTGGGACGACGTGCCAGAGGCGATCCGTAACACGTACGAAAAGCTGGGTATTCCCGAGGCGGAACGCAGGTTCCTGGGCGGCGTAGGCGCACAGTATGAATCCGAAGTCGTCTATCACAACCTCCAGAAGAAGTGGGAAGAAAAAGGCGTCATCTTTGTCGATACGGATACCGCGGTCCAGAAATACCCAGATTTGGTCAAGCGCTACTTCGGCACAGTTATCCCGGCGGCGGACAACAAGTTCGCGGCACTGAATACGGCTGTTTGGTCGGGCGGCAGCTTCATCTACGTGCCCAAGGGTGTGAACGTTGACCTACCGCTGCAGGCGTACTTCCGGATCAATGCTGAGAACATGGGCCAGTTCGAGCGCACGCTGATCATTGCCGATGAGGGCGCTTCAGTCCATTACATAGAAGGTTGTACAGCTCCCGTCTACAGCACCAATTCGTTGCACTCCGCAGTCGTCGAGCTGATCGCCATGAAGGGCGCCAAGATCCGCTACACGACCATTCAGAACTGGGCCAACAATATCTACAATCTGGTGACCAAGCGGGCCGTGGCCTACGAGGATGCAGCGGTGGAATGGGTCGACGGGAATATCGGCTGTTTGGCAGAAGGCGCAACCGTCACGACGCCGCAGGGCCTCAAGACGATAGAGTCGGTTCAGGTTGGAGACCATGTGCTGTCCTACGATGAGGGTTCGGGACAACTGGTTTTTCGCAAGGTGCTCGCGAAGCGGTTTTCCGGCCACCAGCCCGTGCACACGGTCTCGGTCGGAGAGCGCAAGCTGCGGGTGACGGCCAACCACCCCTTCTACTCATACACTTACGATCCTGACGCACCCAAGAAACTGGGGCGCTACCAGTTGGCGTACGTGCGGGCCGATCACCTGAAAGAGGCCATTGTTCCACGCACTTCCATCAATTATGGTGTGCCCTACCGTTTGCGAAAGCCTTCCCTGGTGACTGAATTTCAGTCACTGAATCAGTACGCGTCGGACCTGACGATGACCCGTGCACGCGAGTCCCGGATGGCGGATGTGCGTTCGCAGATCGAGCTACCGGAGAGTGTAGAAATCGTCAATGTCGCTGTTTCTGAAGAAGCTGAAGAAGTTGTGCCAACCTGGGATATCGAAGTTGAGGGGACGGGGAACTTCGTCTCGCAAGGTTTCATCGTCCACAACAGCCGCCTGACGATGAAATATCCGGCGGTATACTTGATGGGCAAGGGCGCTAAGGGCGAGACGATGTCCATCGCGTATGCCAGCAAGGGCCAGCACCAGGATGCTGGCGCCAAGATGGTCCACGTCGCGCCGTACACCACCAGCACCATCACCTCCAAGTCGGTCAGCAAGAACGGCGGTCGAACGACCTATCGTGGCCTGGCCAAAGTCGTCAAGGGTGCGCACGACTCGAAGATCAGCGTTCGCTGCGACGCGCTGATCCTGGACGACCGCAGCCGCTCCGACACGATCCCATACATCGAAATCGATGAGGACCGCGTCCACATGGCTCACGAAGCCACGGTCGGCAAGATCGGCGAGGACCAGCTCTTCTACCTGATGAGCCGCGGCCTCAAAGAGTCCGAGGCCATTTCAATGATCGTTATGGGCTTCATGGAGCCCTTCACGAAGGAATTGCCACTGGAGTACGCGGTGGAGATGAACCGGTTGATCCAATTGGAGATGGAAGGATCGGTTGGCTAATGCCTGAGTTCGTCAAAGTCGCCAAGGCAACCGACATTGCACCTGGCCAGGTCAAGACCACGATGGTCAATGGGCGCCGCATCGCCGTATGCAACGTGAGTGGTGAGTTCTACGCTATCGATGATGTGTGCACTCACGACAGCGGCCCGCTGGGACAGGGCGAGTTGGAAGATGACGAGATTGAGTGCCCGCGCCACGGGGCACGGTTTAACGTGCGCACCGGGGCGGTGGTGACGCTGCCGGCCGTGTTGCCGGTGACCACGTACCCGGTTCGGGTTGAGGGTTCAGATATCTACGTCGGTATCTAAACCAATTACACTTTGGTTAGTTGAAATTTATGGGTTTTTTGGCGGGTGCTTTGCACCCGCCAAAAACCCCATTCCTATCTGGAGGTTCTAAATCGGTGTTCGGACTCGAACCCGGCGCGCGGGCGCCTTCGGTCTCTCTGAAGACGCTTGATGGTCAGACGTATTCCATCGGCGGCGGACAAACAGGCTGGCAATTATTGGTGTTCTTCAAGACGGACTGCCCGACAACCGCCCCGGTCATGCACTATGTCAACCGTATCTACGACACGTATGGGGATAGCCCGGATTTTCACGTCTGGGGCATTTCCCAAAACCCCGCCGCCGAAACCGCGCCCCTCGTTTCATGGCAAGGCATCCAGTTCCCGATCGTGCTTGACGAGGACTGGCAGGCATCCAGTGCCTATGACTTAGTGTTCGTCCCCACCCTGCTCCTGGTTGACGACCAGGGCGTAATCCGCACAACTCACACCGGGCTTAACAAGGCCGTACTGAACAATCTGTCGGCGGACATTGCCGAGCACCTGGGGCGCCCGGTGGTGAAGGTAGCGCTGCCTGACGATGGGCAGCCAGTGTTCCGTCCAGGTTGAGAGTCAAAACATCTGGACTAGGTTAGTCTGAGAGCAAACGGATGCCCGGTTCCTCTAGAATCCTCGCTCTGCAAATACTTTCGTCAGCATGTTATCCACCGGTGCATAATCATCGGTCAGCACCACTTTGCCCCGCGATAGAAATTCCGCCAGTTGGCCGTCCGGCATGACCCGCGTCTCGTATTCGGGTTGCGGGTCCTGGCGAGTGATGGCGCTAAAGCGCTCCCGGTCCAAAGGCCGGTCTGACGCCACCACCACCCAGGTCAAGATCATCTTTGCGTCCCACGCCGCGCCACGCGCCATCAGGTAAACGTTGGGGAACACCTGGGCCATCGTCTTAGCGTAGGCTTGTAAGAAGTCTCCCGTGTGGTAATTGTCAATCACCAATGCCACTACCATCCCACCCGGCTTGAGCGACGCCTTGATCCGCTGGTCGAACTCCACTGTGGTCAGGTGATATGGCACGCTGATGTCGTTAAAAGCGTCAATAGCCACCAGGTCGTACTCCGGTTGGGCCGGGGTGCGAATCAAGAATTGCCGGGCGTCCTCGCCATAGGGGACGATCCCCAACGCCGGATCAAGCCCGAGTTGCTCAAAGGAGATGTCTGTGACTTCCGGGTCGATTTCGACGGCGACGACCTGGCTGCCGGGATAGACAGTGCGCACGTAGCGCGGAAAGGTATACCCGCCGGCCCCAATCATTAATAGCTTGAGCTGGCGGCCCTCTTCGGCCAGGTATTGTGCGACCTCGGCGTAGATTTTCTCGTAACCATATTCCAGGTGCAGCGGGTCATCCAGGCGGACGAAGCTGTGGACCAGGTGGTCCAGGACCAGTTTCTTGAGAGGCTTGCCGTCAGCCCCCAGCGTGTCGCCGACCTTGATGCAGTAGTAATTCGTCTCGCGCGTGCAACCGCTGTCCATGGCACCCCGCTCGTTAATCCACCAGACCCCCCCGCCCGACATCCCCAGTGCCAGTACCAGCAATGGCCAGCGCACCCGTATGAGATCCCCAAACAACGCTGCGGTCAGGATCAAGGTGACCGCCACCCCGCCGATGATCGTTCGCGTCCCAAACCAGCCCACCAGCACGAATCCGGTGGCAAACGTCCCGAAAATGCTCCCCAGTGTCGAGAAGGCGTAGATACGCCCGACTGAGGAGCCAGCCACCGTCAGGTCGTTGAGGACGAGCTTGACCACCACTGGCGAGATCGTGCCGAGCAGCGCGCTGGGCACAAAGAAGATGGCCGTGATCATGACCACAATCCGCGCGACCATCGGCAGGTCGGGCGGCTCATTTGTCAGGCGCTGGATGATCGGCAGGGTCAACAGGGTCGTGAGACCGGAGAGCAATAACAGTACACCCAGGGTCGTGCGCTGCGGAAAGCGATCGGCGATGCGGCCGCCGACGAAGTTGCCCAGGCTCATCCCGGCCAGCACCACGCCGATGACGCTGGTCCAGGTATAGAGCGAGACACCGATGGTCGGCGCCAGGACACGCCCGGCCACGAGCTCCAGGACCAGGGCACAGAAACTGCTAACAAAGACGATGGTGTTGCCCTGCCAGACGGTGACGCCAACGCGCGTCTCGGCAAATGGGCGTGTGGTCGCAAGTTCGGCCATGCGTTCTCTCCTTGCCAGCTATCAGCAGCCGGACGCTATCGCGCCCGGCTGCTGATGGCTGAACACCTAATTGGGGCCAAGTATACGCAGATGGCCTCAACTGCGCAAGATCGATGAAAAAGGGAGTACTTTGACAGATCCCAAACCGCGATGTACAATCCCTTGGGGCCACTTCGCGCGGGACGCGCGATAGCTTCACCACCTGCGGTGACGGCGGCATTTACGTCCGCGTGGACCTGTGCCTGGACTGGATTCGGAGTGTGACCGGCGCGGAGATTGAAGGTCCACGCAGCTGAAAGAATTCTGTGCATTTGCCCAAGAGGTGTGCCATGTCGCTGAGAGAAGCCTATGTCGGCGTGCGCGTCATGGAGACCGGGGACAATTTCACCCGCGCCGATGCGCCGCTCCGTTCGCCGCCCGAGACCCGCGTCAGCCAGTCGGATGAGTTCTTCGACGATGATGGCCTGGTCTGGGAAAGAATACTGCACGACCCCGAAGGGACCTGGGGACTCACATTCCGCTTTCATGATCTGGTGCTGTCGGAATGGGTGGCGCGCGTCCCGGGGCTATACTGGAAACCCGGGGCGGAACAGTTGCGCCGTCTCAGCCCGGCCGCCATCGAGCCGACACCGGATCGCTGGACGCAGTACCGCCCGTGGGGGAAATCCCAGCGGGTCGTCATGGGCGGAATCGGAACGTTGCGCCTGCCGCCCGCGCAGGACGGGACGCGGCTGGTTACGCTCTGCAGCTCGCTCAACGCCTCGGCAGGCGTGCCCGCGCTGCTCGCCCCGGCCGTCTGGGACAAAATCTGCCCGCGCCCACCCTATCAGGCCGAGGGCAAAGTGCTCAGTGGCGCGGCGCGCTGGCAGCCCATGGCCGAGGCGTGGGCGTCGCGCTTTCCGAGCACGCGCGATATCCCACGCGGTTACCTGGTGCTCGACAACCCCGATGCCATCACGCTGCACGAGGAGACCTCGCCCACACAGATCCACCCCTGCACGGTCATGGAATACCGCTCCGGTGCGAAGGAGCTTTTCGACTTCGTCTATGCCACGGCCGATACCACGGAGCCGAGCTATCGTGGAAAGTTGGAGAGTTTCTTCGACCGGTACAAGGGCGAGCAGGAGCGCTACGGCCGCTATCTGCTGGCCGGCGATATGGTGAATGCCCTCTGGGAAGCCGAGTTCAACAGCCCGGCCGAGCTACGCCGCGACGACCCATCGGCCGGATCGCAACTGGCGCTCCTGGAAGCGCGCGTGCGCGAGCACATGCTGGGTGAGGGGACCATCGAGGCATTGCTGGAAGCCTCGGCACGACCAGCACGGATGAGGCAGACGTGAGGCGGCTCTCGAAGGAGATCGGTATCGAGCCCGCCGTGTGGTACCGGCGCGCATCCCTGGCCGAGATCTGCAGCCAGTTCATGGCCGAGGTGGTGCGCCAGGGCCAGGAAAAGATAGAGGCACTCATCGAAGTGCTAACCCCAATCTATCACTTGAAGATCACGAGATGAAGGGAGACCCGGCACATGGCCCCCTGGAATCCGAAACTGTCCAATTTGCGCAACGTATTGGCCGGCCTCTACTGGCGAGAGGAAGAAGCACGCCGTATCGTCCTGGAAGTCGGCATGAACCCGATCTTCATCGAGTTCAGCAACAAGCCGATCAACACCTGGCAGAGCATCCTCGAAGAGGCCGGACATCACGGCAAAATCGGCGACATCATCGCCAAAGCGCACGAGGAGAATCCGAAGGTCCAGGCGCTCGTGCTGGCCCAGGCAGATCAATTGCACCTGGCCATTGAAGCGCCTGGGATCAGTGACGCGGCCTGGCAAGGGCCCACGGACGCCGGCGAGCTCGAGAAAATCATCGGCGCCGCCAGCACGTTGCGGCCGATCAGCTTCCTGCAGCGTGGGCTGGACATGTCCAAGCCGGTCGCCCGGATCGTGTTGGCCGACGGCAGCCGGGGCACGGGCTTCCTGATCAAAAACAACCTGTTGATCACCAACAACCACGTCATCTCCTCCGCCGGGGCAGCGCAGGGGGCGGCTGTCGAGTTCAACTACCAGCAGACAGTCGAAGGGCGCGATGCGGAAGTAGACTCCTATCCGTTGGCCCCGGCAGAGGGATTTGCGACTTCTCCCGAGGAGGAGCAGGGTGGCGACGATTGGACTGCCGTGCGCGTCCAGGGCGACCCCAACGCAAAGTGGGGCGCGCTCACGCTGAATCCGGCTGAGCCCAAGGTGCGGGACGAGGTCATCATCATCCAACACCCCGGCGGTGGGCGCAAGCAGATCGCCCTGTCCCACAACGTCGTCGCCTTCGTGAACGACAAGCGCCTCCAGTACCTGACCGATACCCTGGAGGGGTCGTCCGGGTCGCCAGTCTTCAGCACGGACTGGCAGGTGGTGGCCCTGCACCACAAGGGCGGCTGGCTACGGGAGCCCGGCACGAAGCAAGCCGTCTTCCGCAACCAGGGCATCCACATTAACGTGGTGATCGACGGACTGAAAAACAAGGGATTGCTGTAACTGCTCAACCTGTCATTCTGAGCGAAGCGAAGAATCTCTTCCAGCGGAGCCGAGATCCTTCACTTCGCTCAGAGCCTGCCCTGAGCACAGCGAAGGGATGACAGATTGGGCTGAGCAGTTATGGATTGCTGTAAGTTGTGGTGAGTTTTGCGGAGGGATAGACTAGACCATGATGCAGCGATATGAACTCTTCCGACAGATGCGCGATGTGCTGGCCAGCCTCTATCTGGACAAAGATCGCGCCGAGACGGTGGCGAAGGACGCCGGCCTGGACCCGCGGTGGATCGCCTTCAGCCCGCGCGCCGTCGACAACTGGCGGGCGATTCTCGACGAGGCCGAGAGAAACGACAGGGTCTGGGCGCTGCTGGACGTCGCCGTCAACCAGTACGCCAAGAAGCAGGAGCTCCTGGACGCACGCGCAGCCTATCTGGGGTGGGTAGCGGCCGGCCGCCCCTTGACTGAGCGCGAGCGGCAGCTCCAGGTGTTGGCCAACACCTACCATCTTGCGCCCCCCGAGGATGGTTTTGCGCCCGTCACCCCCGTTGCGCTCGCTGTGGGACTGGGTCAGTGCCTCGCTGAAAGGCACACCGCCGCCCGAGGCGAGACTTGACCCGGCGCCGCCGGAGGACCAGGTTCGTGTGGCTGTCGAGCGTATGAAGGGCTCCGGTGATGTCGAGTTGCTGCACAGTGGCGGTTATGGAACGTTGGGGGTGAGCGAGCTTGGCTACCTGGCCCGGGAGGACGGGCCGCGGCTGGTGGCCTTTGCGCGGGAAAATCCAGAGGCAGGTGACGAGTACCTCAAAGACTACGTGGAGATGCACACCGGCTACAGCTATGTGGTACTACCGCAATCGCTCGCTCTGGATCCTGTTGGACGCCGTCGTGCACCACCCCTCGGCCGATTGGGTTCGCGGCACCGTGGAAAAGCTCGCGGTAGCCGCGCTGGCCGGCAGCCGGACGGACTTCCGCGAAGGGCTGCCGATCACGGTCCAGGCGCTGCAGGCAAGACGGACAGACCAGCATGAGGAGTTCGACAAGCGACGGGGTAAGGCAATGGACGATGTCTACCAGTTGCAGGTTGGACGCAGGACTGGGGACATCACAGGCGACCACAAGCGCCGGCTGGCGGCTTTCGCAGAGGTACTGGCCCGATTGCTGAACCAGCCGGACGAGGCGGACGATCTGTTGTCGCGTGCTCAATATCTACCCTACGGCTTTGCCGGATACGGGATGCCGGCTTATTTGACCCTGGCTGAAGCCGTGCGAGTCTGCAGGCCAGAGAATCGCCCGGCCATCGATGCGGCTCTGGCCGCCGCGCAGGTAGCAACCCACAACATCCAGGACGACACCTTCTGTGCGCGCAGTACGGCGCGCTTCAATGCCATGCAGGAGTTTTGGTGGAAGCTGTCCGGTATCGATGGATTACAGGCAGTTGCCACACGCCTGCGCGACGCTCCCTCAGCCCCCGATTTCGCTGCGTTGCACCGTGTCGGCGAGCAGTACCAGAAACGTGAATGGATCGCAAAGTTGCCCCTGTCGCCCGAAATGCGCGGCGCCAATACCCTGCAAGCCCTGGCCGACGTGTACAAACGCCCGGTGACGGACTTCCAGCGACTGAACCGCGAGCAGGGCTGGGCCGTCGATCAGCCCCTGGCCGAAGGGACACCCGTCCGTGTTCCCGATCCCGGGTTCGCCACACTATTGGCCGCCAGGTTCGCGGCCGAGGCGTTGGTCGATCCTGCGCTGTCGCCGCAGGCACGCCGGGAGCTGATCCAGTCCCTGGTGCCCGTCGCCGCGGCCAACCCGACCGCCCTGGACACCGTCCTGGCCCGCCTGGTGCTGGCCGATCCTCCGTCGGATCCGGCAATTCTGGACGAGCTGGAGCGATTAACGTCCTATCCCACCGACCTGTCGCAGCCGCTCAACCGGCCGGCCGGGATACCCGGTTAGATCGCCTGAGAAACGAGAGCCCACCATGCCGTGGAATCCATCCCTGAACAGCCTCCAAATAGCACTGGCCCATCTCTACCCGACAGACGAGGATGCGCGCCGGGTAGCGGACCAGGCCGGGCTGGAGCCGGCGCACATCGATTTCAGCAGCCCCGCCATTGATGTGTGGCACAGTATTCTGAGCGAGGCGCTCCGCCAGGAGCGGGTGGACGCCGTCATCGCCGTGGCACGCGAGGAGTATCCGCAGAGCCAGGACCTGGCGGGCGCCATCGCCGCATACCGGCCCACTGCCTTGGCGGTCATACAGCCTGAGCCCATACGGGTCCCCACCTTTCGGCCCGCCCTGAGCATCACGCGGCTCTTGCCGGTTGCCGCGATTGGGGTGGTAGCCGTCCTCTTCTGGTGGTTCACGCGAGGCGGATCGTCCGCCGGCCCCCCGTACGTCACCCCAACTGCCTACGGGGCGGGCGTCGCAACCGCCACCCACGCGCCGGCGCCAAGCCCCACGCCGCACCCGGCGGCGGAGAAACCGACCCCCTTCCCGACACGCGTATTTGTGAGCAAATGGATCTACGACCTGCCGTCCTGGACGGAACAGGTCGAATACCGCTATGAACCGGGGATCCTGCCGACTGAAACGATCACGGACTTCCTGCGCCTGTCTCACGTGGAGCTTGGCGACCTGGCCGAAGCCGGCGCATCACCGCTGGCGTTCAACATCAGGCTCACCCTCAAGAACATAGACTCGAAACCGCTGGTCCTCGACCTTGACCACCGGTTCTTCGGTATCGCGGATGCGCAGGGTCGCGCGGGCGACCTGGTCTATTTCTGCTGCGCAGCGTCGGGTGAGATTCTATCGCCCGGACAGGAACGGGAGATCCAGTTGGTTTTCCGGTCGTATCCAGGGTGGTTCTCCAAATTCGGCGGGGCGGGCTACGTGATGTTGGGCGTGAGTGGCCTGCGGCCCCTGTCAAGGGCGACGTGGCGGATCATGTTGCCGGTAACCGCCGACTAGCCTTTTTAGTTGCACCTCCCTTTTTGCATAACTGGTTGAGAGGGGGTATAATACCTTCAGCGCCAGTCACGATAACTCGACAGTGGAGGTAATCAGGTGACGACCGCTGAGTTGATCCAATCCATGGTAGACCGTATCGTTCGCATCTTTCGCCCGATGCGAATCATCCTCTTTGGTTCTCATGCCCGTGGCGAT
>JBBITV010000093.1:0-10898 GCA_037440585.1 Chloroflexota bacterium | reverse complement strand
CGTGAACAGGATCTTGCGGCGCAGGTCCGGCAGCTTGAACGCATTGCGTACTGCATCCAGCATCGTTCCTATCTCCTATTCCAGCTCTTTCACTGACCCGCCGGCTGCCTCAATCTTGACGCGGGCGCCAGCCGAAAACCGATGCGCATGAACCGTCAGCGCCTTGTCCAATTCGCCCCGCCCCAGGATCTTGATAGGCTTGGTCGTGCCCTTGATGGCGCCGGCCGCAATCAAAGCCTCGGGCGTCACTTCAGCACCAGCCTCAAATAGCCTGTTCAAACGCTCCAGGTTGACGGTGGCGTATTCGGTACGAAAGATGTTCACAAAGCCACGCTTATGGGGCAAGCGCCGTACCAGCGGAAGCTGCCCGCCTTCGAAGTAAGGCGGCTTCGCTCCACCCGCGCGCGCCTTCTGGCCCTTCCTACCCCGGCCGGCATATGTGCCGTGGCCGCTACCGGTGCCGCGCCCGACTCGTTTGCGCCTCTTCTTCGACCCCGGCGCGGGTTCTAGATCATGCAATTGCATCTGTTAACTCTCCAACCATCTTGGATTTTAGATTTTGGATTAGCCACCCCTTCAATCCAAAATCCAAAATCTAAAATCTAAAATTATTCGCTTTCCTCGACCCGCACCAGGTGCGTGACCGCCGCCACCATCCCACGTATAGCCGGATTATCCGGCTTCTCCAGCGTCTGGCCCAACCGCCGGAATCCCAGGGCCCGAATGGTGTCTTTCTGGCGCTGGCTGTAGCCGATAGCACTCTTCACCCAGGTGATGCGTAGCGTTTTAGCCTGCTGCATGGCCCCGGCTCCAGAATGGCTGTATCTCGCCCGGTTCCTTTCCGCGACGCTTTGCCTCCGTGTCCACGTCCTTAAGCTGGCGCAAGCCTTTCAAAGTCGCCCGGACGACGTTGAGCATGTTGTTGCTCCCCAGGGATTTCGTCAAAATATCCCGAATTCCGGCCGCTTCGACCACGGCGCGCACACCGCCGCCCGCAATTACGCCGGTGCCCGGCGAGGCCGGCCTTAGCATGACCTTGGCCGCGCTGAAGCGCGAGGTCACCTCGTGCGGGATCGTGGTTCCAACAATGGGAACCCGCACCATATCCTTCTTGGCCCGCTCCGCACCCTTGCGGATCGCCTCTGGCACTTCGCGCGCCTTCCCCACGCCCACGCCGACGCTACCCTGGTTATCACCCACCACGACCACTACCCGAAAGGCAAAACGCCGGCCGCCTTTAATGACTTTCGCCGTGCGCGCGATATCGATCACACGCTCGTCGAGTTCTACGCGCTCTTCGTACTGGTCTCCGCCTCGCCGAGTCCGGCCCTCGCGTTGGCCTTCTCCCTTTGGCATTGATCCTCCTTTTTTCCCCTCCGATGTCCTCTCCAATGGGTACGGCAGTTCAGCGGGGCGCGTCAGCGCCCTGCCTAGAACTGCAGCCCGGCCTCACGTGCCGCATCCGCCAGGGCCTTTACCCGGCCGTGATACAGGTATCCGCCCCGGTCGAAGACGACCTTCTTGATACCGTGTGCCTGCGCCCGTTCAGCTACGAGTTTCCCCACTCGCCTGGCTTCCTCGGTCTTCGTCAGACTGCCTGGACCCGCACGCACCTCCGAATCCAGCGTCGAAGCGGCCACCAGGGTGTGCCCCTGCGAATCGTCGATCACCTGGGCGTAAATGTGCTTCGAGCTACGGAACACGTTCAGCCGGGGCCGCTCAGGTGTCCCCGAAACCCGCTTCCGCACCCGGACATGCCGGCGCTCGCGTGCGATTTTTCTCAGCGATTCCTGCTTAGGCATAGTCCTCTCCTACTTGCCAACCTTGCCGGCCTTGCCCGCCTTACGGCGAATATACTCGCCTGCGTAGCGGATCCCCTTGCCCTTGTAAGGCTCCGGCTTACGCACACGCCGGATCCGGGCGGCAATCTCCCCGACCAATTCCTTATCGATGCCTTCCACGGTCAATACCTTGCCACTCTTATCCACGCTGAACGTGATCCCCGCGGGTGGCTTGATCTGCACCGGGTGCGAATACCCGACGCTCAGGACCAGGTTCGCGCCCTGAACGTCGGCCCGGTAGCCGATGCCCTCGATTTCCAGATTCTTGCGGAACCCATCTGACACGCCCTGGACCATGTTTGCGAGCAAAGCCCGCGTCAAGCCGTGCAGCGATCGGTGAAAGGGAGCATCAGAAGGCCGGCTGACGACCAGGTACCCATCCTGCATTTCGATGCGCATATCCGGATGGAATTCTCGTGATAGTTGCCCTTTTGGTCCCTTCACGATCACCTGATGCCCTTGAATATTTATCGTGACACCTTTTGGAACCGTCACCGGCGTACGACCAACGCGCGACATGTCTAAACCTCCCTACCTACCAGACGTACGCCAGCACTTCGCCGCCCACTCCTTGGCGTCGCGCCTGCTGGCCGGTCATCACACCCTTCGGCGTGGACATGATGGCGATCCCCATCCCGCTCAACACCCAGGGAATTTCCCGGCGGCTCCGATAAATCCGGCGCCCCGGCGAGCTAACTCGTTTAAGACCCGTCAACACCGGCTCGCGGTCCGCCGTATACTTCAGCCAGATGCGAATCTGGCCCTGCGGCTTGTCCTCGGTAACTTCGTAGGACTCTATAAAACCTTCTTCTTTCAGGATGCGTGCGATGGCCACTTTGACCTTTGACGCTGGCACCACCACATATTTGTGGCGGGCCATCCCTGCGTTCCGAATGCGGGTGAGCATATCGGCAATAGGATCGGTCATACTCATAATCGAGTCTCTCCCCCATGGGTCTTTCAGTTATGAACCCTCTACCAGCTTGACTTGGTGACACCCGGGATCTTGCCCTCAAGGGCTAACCGGCGGAAGCAGATCCGGCAGAGATCGAACCGCCGGATATAACCGCGCGGGCGGCCGCACAATTGGCAGCGATTGCGCACCCGTGTCACGTACTTCCGCCTGGTCTCTCGGACAAACATGCACTTTTTGGCCACTGTGAATTCCTCTCTTTGCCTCCTATCTTTACTTCCTAAAGGGCATCCCCATCAACTGCAACAGCCGCCGCCCCTCCTCGTCCGACTTAGCTGTGGTCACAATGCTGACCTCCATGCCACGGACCTTATCGACCTGATCGTAGTCGATCTCCGGCCAGATCAACTGCTCGCGCAGGCCGAGCGTGTAGTTCCCTCGCCCGTCGAATGCATCCGGCGGCACACCCCGAAAATCGCGCGTCCGCGCCAGGGCGATATTCATGAGCCGTTCCAGAAAATCGTACATACGCTGTCCACGTAGCGTAACCTTGACACCGATAGGATTGCCTGCCCGGAGCTTGAACCCGGCGATAGATTTCTTGGCCCGGGTAATAATCGGCTTCTGGCCAGTAATAGTAGCCAGGTCCCGGGTGGCGGCATCCAGCGCTTTGGCATTTTGCAGCGCCTCGCCCAGGCCCACATTCACCACCACCTTGCACACTTTAGGCGCCTGCATCATATTCTTGTAACCAAACTCCTGCATAAGCGCTGGCACGATGTCTTCCTGGTAGCGAATCTTTAACCGTTTAGCCATACTCTAACTCCATTCAATTCTTAGTCCATCACCTCGCCGCAGCGCTTGCAAACGCGCACCTTGCTGCCATCGGGCGTCACTTGAAAGCCCACCCGCGTCCACTGATTGCAGTTCTTGCAGACCGGGGCCACGTTAGACAGATGCAGCGGCGCCTCCCGCTCAATAATGCCCACCTGAGTGCGAACCTGACCGGTCGGCCGCTGGTGCTTCTTGACAATATTCACCCCTGAGACGATCACTCGGTTTTCCTTAGGCAGGACCTGGTGTACTGTTCCCCGAGAGCCCTTTTCATCCCCGCTGATCACCTCGACCGTATCACCTTTACGAACTCGAAACATCCCCCACCTCTTCCACAATGACCAAATCCCAAATCCCAAATCCCAAATCCCAGTGACCAGATTTGGGATTTGGTCATTGGTCATTAGTCATTATCATAGCACTTCCGGCGACAGGGAAACAATCTTCATAAACCCCTTATCGCGCAACTCACGGGCCACCGGTCCGAAGATACGGGTCCCGCGCGGGTTCCCCACATCGTCCAGGATCACCGCTGCGTTCTCGTCAAATTTGATGTACGTGCCGTCCGGCCGGCCGTGCTCCTTCGCCGTGCGCACGATAACCGCTCTGACCACGTCACCCTTTTTTACCGAACCTTGCGGCACTGCCTGCTTGACCGATGCCACGATGATGTCCCCAACGCCAGCATAACGGCGCTTGGAACCACCCAGGACCCGGATGCACATGATCTCGCGGGCGCCTGTGTTGTCGGCCACTTTCAAACGAGTGTGTGCTTGAATCATTGTTCAGCCCCTTCCTCTTCCGCGGGCATCTCCAGCGCTTCCAACTCGGGCGTGCCGGTGGGCTCGGCCACTCCCCTATGCTCCAGGATCTCAGTAATTACCCACCGCTTCTCCCTGCTCAGTGGCCGTGACTCAACCATCCGCACAAGGTCGCCAATTTGGCACCGGTTCTCGGCGTCGTGGGCCTTATACTTCTTGCGCTGCCGGATGACCTTGCCATAAAGCCGGTGCCGTTTCAGGGTCTCCACGGCAACGACTGCGGTTTTATCCATCTTGTTGCTAACCACGCGCCCGACCATCACCTTCCGCCGTTCCTTCATACCTGCTCCTCCGCAGGGGATACGGCCCCCGCTAGAATCTTGCACCGTTTCTTCACGATGCCTGCTCTTCCCACTCCTGCCACAACTCCCGCTCGCGCAGGATTGTCTTGAACCGCGCGATGTCCCGTTTCACCAGGCGAAACCGGCTGGTATCCTTGATCTGGCCCGTTGACTTTTGGAAGCGCAGGTTGAACAATTCGCGATAACTCTCATCCAACTTGGCCTTGATCTCTTCTTCGGTCAGGGCACGGATTTCCTCGGCTCTCATCAACTAACCCTCCTCGCCCCCGCCCAATTCAACGCGGGCTACAAACTGGGTCTTGATGGGTAGCTTGTGTGCTGCAAGGCGAAAGGCCTCGCGCGCCTGCTCTTCACGCACCCCAGCGATCTCGAACAGAATCCGGCCTGGGCGAACAACCGCCACCCAATGATCCACCGCTCCCTTGCCGCTTCCCATGCGGGTCTCGGCCGCCTTCTTGGTCACAGGCTTATCGGGAAAAATCCGAATCCATAATTTCCCACCACGCTTAACGTAACGCACTACCGCGCGCCGCGCTGCCTCAATCTGGCGGCTGGTGATCCAGGCGGGCTCCAACGCCTGCAGCCCGTATTCACCAAAGCTTACCTCGATTCCGCGTGACTCGCGTCCCTTCCGGCGACCCCGGTGGGCTTTACGATACTTGACTCTCTTGGGCATCAACATATGCTACTCCTCGCCCTGCCTGGCAATCGGCAGCACCTCACCCCGGTAGATCCACACCTTGATCCCGATTCGCCCATATTGAGTCAGTGCCTCATCCTGGGCATAATCGATGTCGGCCCGAAGGGTATGGCGCGGGACACGGCCCTCGCTGACGTTCTCACGGCGTGCCATCTCTGACCCTGCCAACCGGCCCGCGACTGCGATCCGCATCCCTTTCGCACCCAAGCGCATGCCACGGGTGACTGCCTGCTTCATCGCGCGCTTGTGGGACACGCGCTTCTCCAACTGGTCGGCGATGCTCTCGGCAACCAGCGCGGCCACCACCTCCGGCTTATCGATCTCTTTGACGTCGATGCGGATTTTCTTCTTGGTCAGATCCTCTAACCGCTTGCGGAGCTGATTGACCGCCGCGCCCTTCCGGCCGATGACGATTCCCGGTTTGGCCGTGTGAATCGCGATCGAAATCTGCTTCGGGAACCGCTCGATCTCGATGTCCGAGATCCCGGCTCGCCCCAGCTCCTGGCGAACCAACTCGCGGATCATCAGATCCTCGGCGAGCAGCTCAGTATATTCCCGCCCTTCCGCATACCAGCGCGCACGCCAGTCCTTGATAATGCCTAATCGAAAACCATATGGATGAACCTTGCGCCCCAAAGCCTTCCTCCTTCGGAATGACCAAAGTTATTCTTTCTCGTCCAAGACCACCGTAATATGCGCCGACCGCTTTAGGATCGGCTTGAACCGGCCGCGCGCTCCAAACCGTGCCCGCTTCATCATGGGCCCTGGGTCTGCATGGATGCGCGATATGAAAAGGTCCTCGCGGTTCAGCCCGAAATTCTCCTCGGCGTTCGCCACAGCCGAACGAATAACCGCCGCAACAGGCTTGGCCGCAGCCTTGGGTGTGAAATCCAGGATCGCCAAAGCTTCCTCAACTGGCTTCCCACGCACCATGTCCACGACCAACCGGACTTTCATGGGCGACATACGGATGTATTTAGCGACTGCGCGTACTTCCTCACCCATCATAACCTCCAACCTCTTACTTGCCCTTGGCCTTGGTCACCTTCTCCTTATAGCTGTGCCCACGGAAGGTCCGGGTCGGCACAAACTCACCCAGCTTATGCCCTACCATTTGCTCGGTGATGTACACCGGAACGTGGCGCCGCCCGTCATGCACCGCAATCGTGTGCCCAACCATTTGCGGAAACACCGTCGATGCGCGCGACCAGGTCTTGAGCACCCGCTTCTCGCCGCGCGTATTCAGCTCTTCGATGCGTTTCAACAGCTTGGGATCGACAAACGGCCCCTTTTTCAGCGATCGCGCCATGGACAACCCTCCCCTTACTTCCGCCGCTTCGTCGCCCGTCGCCGGACGATGTATTGGTCTGACTGCTTGCGCCGCCTTGTCTTAAAGCCCAACGCCGGCTTACCCCACGGCGTCTTCGGCCCGGGCAGGCCAATGGGCGCTTTGCCCTCACCGCCGCCGTGCGGGTGATCACGCGGCGTCATCGCCGAGCCGCGCACCGCTGGTCGCCGGCCCATGTGGCGCGCCCGCCCGGCCTTGCCTAACTTGATGTTGCCCCAGTCCACGTTGCCGACCTGGCCCACAGTCGCCATACAGCGCCCGTCAATCATGCGCATTTCGCCGGAAGGAAGCCGGACCGTGACCCATTTCCCTTCCTTGGCCATCAACTGCGCAGCGCCACCAGCCGCGCGGACCAACTGCCCGCCCTTGCCCAAGTGCAACTCGATGTTGTGAATCGTCGTACCCAGGGGCATCTGCTCCATCGGCAGCGCATTACCCACCCGGACTTCTGCCCCGGGACCAGACATCAGGCGCTCCCCGACCTGCAACCCTAGCGGCGCCAGCATGTAGCGCTTCTCGCCGTCCGCATACACCAGCAGCGCAATCCGCGCCGAGCGATTCGGATCGTACTCGATGGAGGCGACCCGCGCCGGAATGCCGATCTTGTCGCGCTTGAAATCAATCACCCGGTACTTCCGCTTGGCCCCACCGCCCCGGTGGCGTACCGTAATCTTTCCCCGGAAATTGCGGCCCGCGTGCTTCTTGAGCGGCTCCAATAGCGACCGCTCTGGCTCCTTCTTTGTAATTTCCTCGAATGTGGAGCCCGTCATCCCGCGACGCCCGGGCGATGTGGGCTTAAAAGTTTTGATAGCCATCGACTAGACCCCTTCGAAGAACTCGATACGTTGTCCAGGCGCCAGCGTCACGATGGCCTTCTTCCAGACCGGCGTGTGCACAATGCGCCGGCCGTGGCGGCGGGTCTTGCCGGGCATGCGCATGATATTAACCGCAAGCACCTTTACCTTGAATGCCTCTTCGACCGCTTCTTTCACCAACACTTTGTTGGCACGTGGATCGACCTCAAATGTGTATTGATTATTTTCGTCCGCCCGGGCATTTGATTTCTCCGTGACTATCGGGCGCCTTAGGATTTCGTAAACGTGCATGATTCTACCCTCCGCTCCTGGGCATACCTCCTTGACAGAAGCGACAAGCCCGTCAGCCCAGGATGGACTCGATGACCTGGATGGCAGCTACCGGCAGGATCAGTGTATCGTGACCCAGAATATCGCGAATATTCAGACACTGCGCCCGCAACGTCTTGACCCGGACCAGGTTGCGTGTGGATCGCTCCACATTCTCATAGCGGGCAGGCAACAGAATTAACGTGCTGGTTCGCCCTGCGAGTCGCGCGATGATCGCCTCCATCTCACGGGTCTTCGGCTCGATCTGGCTCAAGTCGTCCACCAGGATGATCTGCTGGTCGGCCAGCTTCGCTGACAAAGCTGACCGCAGTGCCAGACGCCGCATTTTGCGTGGCATTTTCTGCGCATAGCTGCGCGGCGTGGGCCCGAAGACGACTCCTCCGCCCTTCCAATGTGGCGCGCGGCGGGAGCCCTGGCGTGACCGGCCGGTGCCCTTCTGGCGCCAGAGCTTCCGGGTGCTCCCTGCTACCTCGCCTCGTGTCTTGGTACTATGGGTGCCAAGACGTGCATTCGCCAATTGCCGGACCAACGCCTGGTGCATCACTGCCCGATTCGGCTCAATCCCAAAGATATCCTCGCGTAGCTCCACCTCGCCAACAGGTTCGCCTTGAATGTTGTATACTGGGATCTGCATGGCTAACCCTTTCTCGCCTTACGGATGTACAACAATCCGTTATTTGCACCAGGCACTGCACCCCGCACCAGCAGCAGATTCCGTTCCGGATCAACCTGGACGACCTCTAGATTCAGCACCGTCACTCGCTGGGATCCCATGTGGCCGGCCATGCGCGTACCCTTCAACACCCGCCCTGGCGTCGTCCCCGAGCCAATGGAACCCGGCGCGCGCCAGCGGTCTGACTGGCCATGGGTCTTGGGACCACCCCTAAAGTGGTGACGCTTGACTCCGCCCTGGAAGCCGCGCCCTTTGGAGACGCCGGTCACATCTACGCGTTCGCCAGCCTTGAAAATACCAGAATCAAACTTCTGGCCTACCTCCACGCCCTGGATCTCCTTTGTTCGGATCTCGCGAAGGTATTTGAGGGGCGGCAAATTCTTCAGGTGTCCACGTTCAGCCCTACTCATGCGTTTCGGTTTTACTTCCTGGAAGCCAATCTGGATCGCGCTGTAACCATCCTGCTCTGGCGTGCGGATCTGAGTCACAAAGCATGGCCCGGCCTCGATGACCGTCACCGGAACGACCTCGCCCTTCTCATTGAAAATCTGGGTCATCCCAACTTTCTTACCAAGAATTGCTTTCATAGCCTAACCTCAGAACCAGGTACACAGATACACAGGGAAACAAGAAGTCGATCTGCGTCCCTACTTCCCTGTGTACTTATCTACCTGTCTACCTGTGTACCCTTTAAAGCTTGATCTCGATATCGACGCCTGCCGGCAAATTCAGATGCATCAACGTGTCCAGCGTCTTGCCGGTTGGCTCGATGATATCGATCAGGCGCTTATGCGTGCGGATCTCGAACTGCTCGCGTGAATCCTTGTCGATGAAGGTTGAGCGCGTCACCGTGAACTTCTCGATCTTGGTAGGCAGTGGAACCGGGCCGACCACTGTAGCGCCCGTGCGCTCCGCCTCGTCCACAATCTTGCGCGCAGACTGATCCAACACCCGGTGATCGTATGCCTTTAGGCGAATGCGAACTTTCTGTCGGGCCATTGTCTTCTCCTCGTCAAACGTCAAACGTGAAACGTCATGCAGTCTTCAGTCAGCCACATCTCCCAATGGGAGATTCAGTAGCCTGCGAACCGCTTCACGTTTGACGGTTGACGTTTGACGCATCATTCCACAATCCGGGTGAGGACGCCCGCGCCCACCGTCCGCCCGCCCTCCCGAATGGCGAAGCGGCTCCCGGCTTCCAACGCCACCGGCACGATCAACTTCACCTTCAGGTTCACGCTGTCCCCCGGCATCACCATCTCCACCCCACTCGGCAACTCCACCGTCCCCGTCACGTCCATCGTCCGGATGTAGAACTGGGGCCGGTAGCCGTTGAAGAACGGCGTGTGCCGCCCACCTTCTTCCTTCTTCAACACGTACACCTCCCCCTCAAACGTGGTGTGCGGCTTGATGCTCCCCGGCTTGGCCAACACCTGCCCCCGCTCAATCTCGTCGCGCTCCACGCCGCGCAGCAGCACCCCGATGTTGTCTCCCGCCAGCCCCACGTCCAACGTCTTGCGGAACATCTCCACCCCCGTCACCACCACCTTGCGCGTCTCCCGCAGCCCGATGATCTCCACCTCTTCCCCCACCTTGATCGTGCCGCGCTCCACCCGCCCGGTGGCCACCGTCCCCCGCCCCTTGATGCTGAACACGTCTTCCACCGGCATCAGGAACGGCTTGTCCACCTCCCGCACCGGCTGGGGAATGTACTCGTCCACCACCCGCAGCAACTCCCAGATGGACGTGTACTCCGGTGCCTTGGGGTCGGTGCTCTTGGACTCCAACGCCTGCAAGGCGCTGCCCCGCACGATGGGAATCTCGTCCCCCGGAAAGCCGTAGCTGCTCAACAACTCCCGCAACTCCAGTTCCACCAGTTCCAGCAGTTCCGGGTCGTCCAGCATGTCCACCTTGTTGAGATACACCACCATGGCCGGCACTTCCACCTGGCGGGCCAGCAGGATGTGCTCCCGCGTCTGGGGCATCGGCCCATCGGGAGCGCTCACCACCAGAATGGCCCCGTCCATCTGGGCCGCGCCGGTGATCATGTTCTTGATGTAGTCGGCGTGACCGGGGCAGTCCACGTGGGCGTAGTGGCGCTTCTCGGTTTCGTACTCCACGTGGGCGATGGCGATGGTGATGCCCCGCGCCTTCTCCTCGGGCGCGTTGTCGATGGAGTCAAAGGACCGGAAGCTGGCCAAGCCCCTGAAGGCGAGCACCTTGGTGATGGCCGCTGTCAAGGTCGTCTTGCCGTGGTCCACGTGCCCGATAGTGCCGACGTTCGCGTGCGGCTTCGTCCGCTCAAATTTCTGCTTCGCCAT
>JBBITV010000092.1:0-10900 GCA_037440585.1 Chloroflexota bacterium | reverse complement strand
GATGTTGTTGGGCGCGATGGCCGGCTTTGGCGCCTGGCATGCCAGCGGCGAACTGCTGGTCGGGTTGTTGGCTGGGATGCTCGCTGCCGGGCTGCTCAGCCTGCTCCACGCCTTCGTGACGATTACCCTTCGCGCGGACCAGGTCGTCAGCGGGCTGGCGCTGACCTTTCTAGGCGCAGGCGTCTCGGCCGTCCTGGGCGCGCCCCTGGTCGGCCTGGCCGTCCCGCCGGTACAGGAAGTGCCGATCCCGGTTCTCTCCGGATTGCCGTTCCTGGGACCGGTTGTCTTTGACCAGCCGCCCATGGTGTATGCCGGTTATGTTCTGGTTCCACTGGCGTGGTTTGTGATCAATCGCACGCGGCCTGGGCTTCATTTGCGTGCGGTCGGTGAGTATCCGGCCGCAGCCGATGCCATGGGGGTCAACGTCTACGCCTTGCGCTACCTCTACGTCTTCGTTGGCGGGCTACTGGCCGGCCTGGCGGGGGCCGCATTGAGTCTGGTCATTAATCCGGGCTGGTTGGAGGGCAAGACGGCCGGTCAGGGGTGGATTGCGGTCGGGTTGGTGATCTTTGCCGGCTGGGACCCACTGCGTGGCGGTCTTGGTGCGTACTTTTTCGGGGTACTCCGGCGGCTGCCCCTCGACTTGCAGAATCCGGCGCTGCCGCTGTTCCAGAACGCCACCCTGGGCCGCTTCCTCGACATGCTGCCTTACGCCTTCACCATCGTCGTCCTCGTCCTCGGCTCGCGGGAGGCAGTGCGTAAGCGCCTCGGCGCGCCGGCAGCGTTAGGGATCCCATACGTGCGTGGTCAGCGGGGCTAGGAGGAGCGACATGCGCAAATCATTCTTCGTCAAACAATCGCGTCTCGTCCAAGATCTCAGGTGGCTCAACAGCGGCGACCTCCGCCTGGACGCTGAGGTCACGGCGTGCCTCCTGGATCAGGCGGCCCTCGGGGAACCATTCGCGGGGGGTGTCGTGGCGCCCGGCTTCCAGGTAGCTGTGCAGGGCGCGCCGGATAATTTCGCTGCGGCTGAGACCCTGGCGCCGCGCCCAGGCGTCCAGTTTCTCCAGCAACAGCGACGGCAGGACGATGACGATACGGCGTGATTTGGTGGGCTTAAGCATCAGGCACCTCCTTGTGCCTGGGTTACAGGCGTATCGCTATACGGTACATACAGCTTCACATTCTATGCTCCAGGCCGATCCATGACCGGCCCTACGACGGGTCACGGGCCCGCCGCGAGCGGACATCTAGATGTACTGAGTATAACCAGTTCTCGATAGCTTGTCAACATGCATCAAGTTGGTATTTCAACTGGCCAACCCCAATCCCAACTCCCCCAGCAACATCGCTTGCTGGACGCCCTGCGTGAGATCGGGCGGGCGATCAATGCCGCCTGGGACGTGGAAACGACGCTCGACCTCATCACGCGCCAGACAGCGCAGGTAATGGGGATGGATTCGTGCTCCATCTACCTTCTCGATTCCACCCAGGACGCGTTGGTGCTCAAGGCGACGACTGGCCTGAACCGGGATGCCATTGGACAGGCGCATTTGCAGGTCGGCGAGGGGATCACTGGTTGGGCGGTGCAACATGGCCAGCCGGTTGCCGTGAGTGACGCGGCGCGCGATCCGCGCTTTAAGTTCTTGCCGGAAACGGGGGAGTCCCGCTTTGCCTCGCTGCTGGCTGTGCCCCTGGTCAACCAGGGGCGAGTCATCGGTGCTATTAACGTGCAGACCGGGCCGCAACATGTCTACAGCGAGGGCGAAATAGAACTGCTCTCGCTTATTGGCGACCTGGCGGCGGGAGCGCTGGAAAAGGCGATCCTCTATGAGCGGCTACAACACCGTATCGCCGAGCTCTCCGTCCTGGCTGAGGCCAGCAAAGCGGCCACCTCGTCCATTTATCTTGAGGACATCCTTGGCCTCATCGTCGAGATGGCGGCGCGGACAATGAACGCCAAGATCTGCTCCCTGGTCCTCTTCGACGAGGCGGATGGTGAATTGTTGATCCGTGCACGGCCCAACTTCAGTGCCGAGTACGTGCGCCGCCCGGCACGCCGGCCAGGCGAGGGGATCGCTGGCGTGGTGGCCCAGACTGGCCAGCCGCTCGCCGTACTCGACGTCCGGATCGATCCACGTTACCGCGATCGCGAGCAGGCCCGGCGGGATGGTCTGTGTTCGCTGCTGGCCGTGCCTCTTGTGATCCGCGACCGCGTGATCGGGGTGCTGCGCATCTACACCGAGACTCCCCACGAGTTTTCCCCCGAAGAGCTGGAATTGCTGACCACTCTGGCCAACCAGACGGCATTGGCCATCGACAACGCCAACCTGGTGGTCAAGGCGGCCGTGGTCCAGGAGATGCACCACCGCGTCAAGAACAACCTCCAGACGGTCGCCATGTTCTTGCGGTTGCAGATGAGTGACCCAAAGGCAGGCGGCGCGCGCGAGGTCTTGGGTGAAAGCGTTAACCGCATTCTGAGTATCGCCGCCGTCCACGAGATTCTATCGGAAAAAGGGTTGGGAATGATCGATGTGAAGGACCTGATCGGCCGTGTGGCGCAGGAGACAGCTCGCAACATGGCGCGGCCGGGCCAGCAAATCCAGGTGGACGTCGCCGGGGATCCGGTTCAGCTTCCATCCCAGCCGGCAACGGCCGTGGCTCTGGTGGTCAACGAACTGGTCCAGAACGCCATCGAGCATGGCTTCGAGGGTCGTGTCGCTGGCCGCGTGGCGATCACCTTGCACGAGGGTGCCGATCGCTGGTCAGTCGAGGTATGCGATGATGGCGCCGGGCTCCCGGCAGACTTCGACCTGGAGGTAACGGACAATCTGGGTCTGGAGATCGTGAAAACGCTGGTGCGCGACGACCTGCGGGGTGAATTGAGACTGACGAGTGAAGGGGGCACGAAGGCGTGTATTGTGGTTCCGAAGACGACCTGAAACGTGAAGAGGTATAGAAGAGGTACACAGGTACACAGGTGCACAGGGAGACAGGGAAACGGGGAAGACAATGCCACCACTACGAATTCTCATTGCCGACGACGAAGCGATTATCCGCCTGGGGTTGAAGAAGATGCTGGAAGAACTGGGGCACCACGTCGTGGCCGCCGCGGTCGACGGTGTGGCGGCGGTGGAACTGGCCCGGCGTACCCAACCCGACCTGGCGATCCTGGACGTACGCATGCCACGCCTCGACGGACTTGAGGCGGCCCGGCAGATCGTCGAAGAGCGACCCGTCCCGATCGTGTTGTTGACAGCCTATAGCGACCGGGCGACGGTGGAACGGGCGAAGGCGACGGCAGTGCTGGCCTACCTGGTCAAGCCGGTCAAGGAAGTCGAGTTGGGGCCGACGATCGAGATCGCACTAGGACGTTTCGAGGAGCAGCAGATCCTGGCGGCCGAGCGTGAGGAACTGGCCGATGCGCTGGAAACGCGCGAGCTGATCGCGCGAGCCAAGCAGGTCTTGATAGACCGGCAGGGCCTATCTGAGCGCGAGGCTTTTCGGCAGATTCACCTGACCAGCCGTGCACAACGGCGGCCGATGAAAACTGTAGCGCGGGACATACTGGACGGGAAGAAGTAGCGTTCCTTCCCCCAATCCGGTATAGTCTCTCTACGGCGAGAGGAAGCGAACGATATACGCTGGCAGGCTGTACGCTGCCAGCCCGGCCAACCCTAGCCCGAGCAGTCCCAGCCACAGTCCCGCAAACTGCCGTGGCACGAGCTCACGGAAGCCCAGTGCTACGAACAGCCCGATAGGGATGATCGCCGGGAACAAGTAACGCCCCTGATGCTGTACGTACTTCAGATTGTACCAGACGTACACGCCCACAGCCAATACGGGCGGCACTGCGAGCAGTGCCACCATCGGGACGCGATCTGAATTCCGCCATGCCCGGCGCTGCAACGCTCGCGCCAGCGCGAGGCCGAGGCCCGCGAAGATGGCAGCCGTCAGCCAAAGTAACACCCTATACACGCGCTCCTCCATGGGCACCCCCATCCACCCGAAGATGCCCCAGAAGCTTTTGAACGTCGTCCAGGCGAAGTCCTGCACGCCCTGCCGCCACCCGACCTGGGCCAGCCAGTCGGCCGTCCGGAGCTGCGTCCCTGCCACCGCGTCGTGCCGGCCCCAGCCGAAGATATCCAAGTCACCGTAGACCTGAGCATTGCGGATGAACCACCAGCCCGACAGGAGCAGGGCAATCAGGCCAATCCCGACGTAGGTTCGTAGTAGCGACTTCAGTCGCTCTTGCGCGCCCTGAGCGACTGAAGTCGCTACTACGAACAGTTCCGCGGCGGCTAAGAGGGCGGCAGAAGGAATATAAATCGTCGTCTTGGTGAGCAAGCCAATGCCAAGGAGCAGACCGCCCAGTAGCATAAAATGCTGCCGTTCGACGCTGCCCCGGAGCCGGCCAAGGGCGAGCAACAGGATCAGACCCAGGACCAACTCGGCCAGGGTGTCGTTGTTGATGGCAGCGGTCATCGCCAGATGCATGGGCAGGAAGGCGACGAAGGCAACTGTTGCCAGGGCCACAGCGCCGTCCTCCGGGTAAATCTGGCGCCCAATCCGGTAGGTCACCAGGAGCAGGCCGGCACCCAGCAGCACGGAGAACAGCCGCAGCGCGATGACGTGCTCGCGGAATGGCAGGAACGCAGTCGCCTTGTAGACTAGCGCCGCCAGGACGTAATACAGCGGCGGCTGGTGCGACTCGTAGCGGATACGGTCGACCGGCATGTTGGGCGGGAACTTCTTGCTCTTGATCTCCTCGAGGTAATCGAAGGGATAATCGCCGGGCTGGAGTGCCGGAAGCTGGCCCGTCTCGGCCACAGTGACAACGTAGTTGTAGTGTGCCGGCTCGTCGGGTACCTGCCACAGAGGTGTGCGGCTGGCATAGGCGACACCGAGGGCCAGGTAGCCGATCAGGATGAGCGCCAGGCCGATTTTGGATTTTAGATTTTGGATTTTAGATCTTGGATTACGAGTCCAAAATCCAGAATCTAAAATCCAAAATTGATACTTGCTATCCAAACGTCACCGCCAGCACATCCCCCTCAAACTTCGCCCGCTGCACGTCTAACCCGGCCAAGGCACGCGGCAGAACCAGGTTGCGCCGGAAGTTGCCGACGCTGATAACCAGTTCGTCGCCACTGCGGTTGAGGTGGATATCTTCCTTGCGAAGAAAAGGCAGCGGTAGCAGGAGGCGGTAGTTGCCGTTGGATTTCTCAATGTGTTGCGTGCGACCCTGGTACAAGATCGCACCAGGATCCGTCTGGCCGTAGATGGCGTCGGCCATGCGGCGCAGCATCTCCAGGCCGACAACCTCCTGGTCGAACAGGGGAACCTGGAAGATGGGCAGGGGGGCAAAAGCCTCTTCAACTAGGCGGCTGTATTTGTGCTGAATGTCTTTCCAGGCGGCGAAGTACCCGTCCAGTACACCACTGGGGATGATGCGGTTGGAGATAATGAGGTCGGTGGCAAAGCCGTACAGGTTCAAATAGGTAAACGTGCGCTGGGCCTCCTTAACGACCATCTTTTCAGGATTCAGCACCAGCCGCATGGTTGACTTGGTTGAGTCGGTGAGCAGGTTGTGCATCCGGTCGAGCTGCAGGATCAGGTTCTTGATCGATTCAAACACGGCGTCATCCGGGATGGGGACATCGGTCATGGCGCGGATAATAGGGCCAGCAATCTTGGCTGCCTGGCGTTCGAGCGGGAAAATGCGTGCCAGGTACCAGCGCGCCGCTTCGGGTAGGGATAGAAACTTGAGCGTCTCCCCCGTCGGTGCACAGTCGACGATAATCATGTCGTACTGGCCGCTGTCGTGCAGCAGAACAATCTGAAGCAGGCTGGCCAACTCCTCCATACCTGGCAGGATGCTGGCCTCTTCGGCGATCAACTCATCGACGCCGCGCCAGGAGAGGACCCCTGTGAGCCACTCATGGACTGTGCCCCAGTATTTGTTCATCTGATGTAAGACATCGACCTCTTGTCCCCATAGATTTTCGGTAATCAGCGTCGGCTCGGGGCCGAGGGGCAGATCGAAAGAATCGGCCAGGCTATGGGCGGCATCGGTGCTGATGACGATGGTCCGATAGCCCAGGTCCGCGCAACGCAGGGCGCTGGCCGCCGCCACGCTAGTCTTACCAACACCGCCTTTGCCGGTGTAGAGAATAATGCGCATTGAGTGACCTCTCCTACTAACAATCGAATCTAGCAAACGGGAACGTGGAAGAACTCAGAGGAACTTAGAGGAACTCGTTAGGATCCCCCGAAGTTCTCCCGAGTTCCCCTCAGCCTGAGCCCCCCCCAAGTGTAGACTAACTACGCCTTGTTGTCAACCGCTACATAGGGAGCAACTCTCATCGTTGACCCCGCCGGAAAGATATGCTATGATTGTTGCATGTTGTCAACGGAAAAAGCCATCTTCAACACAAGTCAGCTACCCTGCTGCGCGCCAGCCGTCCCACGCCGTGCGTGAGACCTCTGAGTCGACCGGGCAGTCCTTGCCTGACGAAATGTCTTGACAACGACTCTAATCGATGCTATCCTTTCCCGCCATGAACGTCCACTTCACGACCCTGGGTTGTAAACTTAATCAGGCCGAGACCGAGCATTGGATTCGCCAATCTGCCGCTGCTGGTTACCAGGTGGTTGACTCACCAGAGGGTGCGGACCTGTGCATCGTGCATAGCTGCACGGTGACCCAGACGGCATCGCGCAAGTCGCGGCAGGTTGCGCATCAGATGGGGCGTAACGGAAAGGGCCGGCGGATCGTGCTGACGGGTTGCTATGCTGAGTTACTCCGCCAGCAGGGTCGCAACCTTGACGGTGTGGATTTGCTCGTAGGCACTGCCGAGAAGGATCGGCTCCTGGACGTGATCCGCGAATACAGTCTGGCCCCTCAGCCCGTTCCCTGGTTCCACAACGGGGCAGGCAGCGACCCCCACATGGCCTGCCCCGCACCCCCAGACCCGGAGGTCGTCAACCGCTACCCGGTGCCCCGCACCCGCGCATTCGTCAAGGTCCAGGACGGCTGCAATATGCGTTGCGCGTTCTGTATTATCCCGTTCACCCGTGGCGCGGAGCGCAGCCGGCCAGTCGCGGACATTGTACGTGAGATTGACGAACTGGTTGCAGCCGGCCACCAGGAGGTCTTGATCACCGGGGTCCAGATTTCCGTGTACGGGCGAGATAGGCGCGAATGGGGCCTGGGTTTAAGGGATTTGATTGCCACCATCCTGGTGGAAACCGAAGTGCCGCGCTTGCGCGTTTCGTCCATCGCGCCGTGGGACCTGGATGCCGAGTTGCTGGCCCTGTGGGAGAGCCCGCGTCTGTGCCGGCATCTGCACCTTTCGCTGCAAAGCGGCTGCGACGCCACGTTGCAGCGGATGCGCCGTCCTTACACCGCCGCCCGCTTTACCGAGCTCATGGACATGGCGCGCCGGATGATCCCTGGCGTGGCAATTACGACAGACGTCATCGTCGGCTTCCCAGGCGAGACGGACGCGGAGTTCGAGGCCAGCCGCCGCTTTGTCGAGGAGGCAGAGTTCGCCCGGGTACATGTCTTTCCATATTCGCCAAGGCCGGGCACGGCAGCGGCGACGATGCCGGGGCAGGTGCATCCGCACGTTGTCCGCGAGCGGGTTGGGGTGATGGGCACCGTTGCCGAGGAGAGCGCCCGGCGCTTTGCCCAGCAATTCGTCGGTGAGACGCTCGACGTGCTCTGGGAGCAGCCCGAAGGCGACGCCTGCTGGAGCGGCTATACCGACAACTACATTCGCGTCGTGACGCGCCACGACAAAGATCTCTCGAATGTTCTGGCGCCGACGCGGTTGATCGAATCAGATACAGATTCGGTTTGGGGAGAAGTTCTCGCTGCGTAAAAAGCCAAGGGAACTTGGGGGAACTCGGAGGAACCCAGGGGAACTTAATAGAGTTCCTCAGAATTCCTCTGAGTTCCCCGTTGACAAATCGGGTTGTTAATAGGAGCGGTAAACGTTGGACTGTATCTTCTGCCAGATTGTCCGGGGAGAGCGCCCGGCTGACATCGTGTATCGCGACGAAGATGTAACCGCCTTTCGCGACATTCATCCCCAAGCGCCCATCCACATTTTGGTTATCCCCAACCGGCACCTGACTAACCTGAACGATCTGAACAATGAGGATCAGGCTTTGGCCGGCAAGATGGTCTTGACGTTAAAGCGGCTGGCTGAACAAGAAGGTATTGCCGAGCGCGGGTACCGCCTGGTAACGAACGTCAATCGTGGCGGGGGGCAGGCTGTCTGGCACCTGCACTGGCACTTGCTCGGCGGCCGGCCGATGCGCTGGCCGCCGGGGTAGATTGGTGCCGACGATCCGTGCCAGGGATTTCGCGTTTGCCGAGATGTCTGACCGCTACGTGTACCCAAAATTTAGTTACGTGTAGCGGTTTTTACTTTGGGGGAAAATGCGAGGTCAAAGTATGGAGCAATCTAATCAAATCCAACTTCAAGTCCAAGGCATCCAGGTGATCTTCGGCAAGGTGGTGGCCCTCAACGACGTGAGCCTGGAGGTCTGCAAGGGAGAAATCTTTTCTCTGATCGGGCCGAACGGGGCCGGGAAGACAGTCATGCTCAATTGTATCAGCGGGCTGTACCGGCCACAGCAAGGCCGGATTACCTTTGAAGGACAAGACATCACCCGGTTCAGACCATATCGGCGGGCGCAACTCGGCCTCTCGCGGACCTTCCAGAAGATCGAGTTGTTCAGCGGGATGACGGTGCTGGACAACATCCGCCTGGGCCGGCATATCCACATGAAGACCGGCCTGCTGGATGGCGCGCTCTACGTGGGGCCAGCGGACGCCGAGGAAATCCGGAATCGGGAGTTCATCGAAGAGGAGATCATCGACTTGCTGGAGATTGCCCACATCCGAAATAAGGTCGTCGGGATGCTGCCCTACGGACTCCAGAAGCGCGTCGAGCTGGCGCGGGCATTGGCGCTCAAGCCCAAAGTGCTGCTACTGGACGAGCCCCTGGCCGGCCTGAACCTGGAAGAAGTCGAAGACATGGCGCGGTTCATCCTGGACGTGAACGAGGACAAACGCTGGCAGGTGACCTGTGTTCTGGTTGAACACGACATGGGCGTGGTCATGGATATTTCCGACCGGGTAGCGGTGCTCAACTTCGGGCAGAAGATCGCCGAGGGAACCCCGGTGGAGGTGCAACATAACCCGGCTGTGGTGCAAGCGTATCTTGGCGAAGCGGAGGACTTGTATGCCACGCGGAGATAATTCGAACCCTGCTCAGATCGAGATCACGCCAGACCTGACTATACCCAAGCTGTTTCTGCAGGCGGTCCACCGTTATGGAGACCGGAAGATCGCCATGCGGGAGAAAGAGTTCGGGATCTGGCGGTCCATCACCTGGCAAGATTACTACGACCGCGTCAAGGCCATCACCTTGGGTCTGGTCACGTTAGGGTTGGGCCGAGGTGACAAGGCGGCGCTGATTGGGGACAACCGGCCCGAGGGGTTGTGGACCGAGATGGCAGCCCTGTGCGCGGGCGGGGTGGCTGTATGGCTGTTCCAGGATTCCTTGATGGACGAGGTGCAGTACATCATCGACCACTCCGACGCCAAATTCCTGGTGGGCGAGGGCCAGGAGGAGGTCGACAAGGGGCTAAGTATCAGGGACCATTGTCCCAAGCTCCAGAAGATCATCTGGGATGACCCTAAGGGGATGCGTCACTACGACGACCCGATCCTGATCAGCCTGAATGAGGTGCAGGCGTTAGGGCGCAAGTTGGACGCCGAGCAACCCCAACTCTTCGAGGAGTTAGTGGCGCAAGGACAAGGCGACGACGTGGCACTGCTATTCTACACGTCGGGCACGACGTCGCTCCCCAAGGGGGCGCTGCTCACGCACCACAACATGCTCAAGATGGGCCAGAACCTGATGCGGGTCGACCCGGCCTACGAGACGGACGACTTCGTGTCGTTTCTGCCCTTTGCCTGGATCGGCGAGCAGATGATGTCGATCTCGTGCGGATTGCAGGCCGGATTTACGCTGAACTTCCCGGAGGAGCCAGAGACGGTGCTGGAAGACCTGCGCGAGATCGGCCCGCAGGTGATTTTCTCCTCGGCCCGATTGTACGAGCAGATGGTGCGCACGTTGCAGGTAAAGTACGCGGATGCGAGCTGGCTGCGGCGTAAGGCGTACGAGTGGGCGCTGAACACCGGCTATGAGTTAGCGGATCGGAAGTTTGCGAAGAAGCCGGCGACCCTCTGGCTGAAGGTGGCAGGTAAGCTGGCCGACGTCGCGCTCCACCGGGCGTTGCGCGACCACATGGGCTTTTCGCGCATCCGCAACGCCTACACCGGTGGCTCGGCCATCGGCCCGGACCATTTCCGGTTTTTCCACGCCATCGGGGTCAACCTCAAACAGATTTACGGCCAGACAGAGATCTCCGGTATCTCTGTGGTTCACCGCAGCGACGACGTCAAGCCGGATACGGTCGGCGAGCCGATCCCGGAGACGGAGATCAAGATCGCTCCAGACGGAGAGATCCTTTCGCGCAGCCCGGCGGTCTTCAAGGGGTACTACAAAATGCCTGAGGAGACGGCCAAGACCCTGCGTGATGGTTGGCTCCACTCCGGCGACAGCGGCTTCCTGGACGAGGACGGCCACCTGGTCTTCTTCGACCGATCTAAGGACATCATGATTTTGGCGGATGGCCGGCGCTTCTCACCGGTTTTCACTGAAGCCCGGCTGAAGTTCAGCCCCTATATCAAGGACGCCTGGGTGATCGGCCACGAGAAGCCCTACGTCACGGCGGTGATTTGCATCGACTATGCCGTGGCAGGTCGTTGGGCCGAGGGCAAGGGCATCACCTACTCCAGTTACACTGAGCTGGCCCA
>JBBITV010000091.1:0-10958 GCA_037440585.1 Chloroflexota bacterium | reverse complement strand
GCCAGACCACCGGATTGCCCGTCGCCGTGTAGCGCAGCAGCGTGCCACTGGTCAACAGGACCCCAGTGCCAGCCGGTGCTGGATCATTAAGCACTGTCAAACCAATCAAATCGATGGGGCTGCCGCCTCCAGGTATTTGCCCTCCGCGAAACAGAGCCTCGGCGAAAGGGACCTGGCCGCCAGGCGGCTGGCTCAGCGGGTACCGGTACAACTGGCGCGCCGCCGGGTCAAGCACGTAGATTGTATCGGCATAGACCCAAATCCGGCGCGGACGACTCCCCGCCGGGATCTGGACAAGGGGCTGCAGCCCTTCCAGCCGGACAATGCCCGCGACCTGGTCAAGCTGAGCCTGCACCTGGCCTTGCATTTGCCGCGCCTCCGGATTGGAAGGACGCAGCGCCAGAGCCTGGTTAAGTGCGGTCTCAGCGTCGCGTAGTGCTGCAATCTGGGCCGATCGGTTAGTGCCGGCGATTCGCAGCCTGGCCTGGTGGTCACGCGCCAGGGTGAGCAACGTCTCGAAACGGCTTTGGTTTTGAAAGTACATGACCAACGTTAGCACCGCGACCAAAACCGGGAAGACCAGCGCCAGTCCAGTCCACACCTGGCGCCACTGGCGTTCCCGGTCGAAATCAATTTCGTCTTCCCGGTCCGGCAACATGCGCTGCAAGCCGAGTGCAAGCGCTCCTGCCCCACGGCCAAGCCCGCCGCCTACATCCACCCGGCGCATGGCGCGTGCCGCACCAGCCCCCGCCCCCAACCCCGCCGTCCAAACGCGCCGGAGCACACCCGGCCTGGGCTCGACCTCTTCCCGGCGCAAATCCTCTTCCTCTTCCTCAACATCCTTCCCCGCTTCCCTGCCCTCCTGCTCCCCTGCCCCTCTGCTCCTCTGTTCCTCTGTTGCCATAGGAAAAGAGAGCGCCAGCGCGGTGAGATCACTAGCGCCGGGCAGAGCAGCCAGGGACGTGGGTAAACTGTCCACATCCTCCGCAAGAAAAGTACCCAGCGCATCGCCACCAGCCAGGCGGCCCACTTCCGCCGAGGCAAGCAACACGGTGTCACCCGGCGCCAGGCGGGCGTGGAACAGGCTCACTTCCAGGTCACGGCGCACCCCGAGCGGGATACCTCCGATCTCGCCCGCCAGCGGAACTGGTGCCGGGTAACGACGGAGGCCGCCAGCCTGGGCCGCATAGACCAGCGCGGGACCTGCCAGAGCTATATAGGCATCACCTGCTACAATTGCAACGCAGGCCATCCCCGCTGCACGGCGGCGATCACGGGGAACAGTCAGATTTACCTCAAACAATGCCTGGTTAGCCGCCTCGACCGCCCGCCGCAGACTCCAGGTGATGCTACCGCCCGCCGATAGGTACGCCGTCTGCGCCGCCTCGACCAGCCGCTCAGCCTGGGCGTCACGCCCATCTGGCGGCCCGCTCAAATCGACCAGGATGGCGAGCAGCGCCCGATCACGGCCACGGCCGGCTGGGAGGGCAATCGTCGCGATATTAGATACCGTCCTTTGCGGTTGCCCACCGACGAGGCAGACTTGTTTGATGATAGGTTCGAAGTTGGTACTCATCATTCCCATTTTAGATTTCGGATTTCCATAATCCAAAATCTAAAACTTGTAGTGAGCGAAGCGAATCTATCCAAAATCTAAAATCGTTCACTCCCACTCAATCGTCGCTGGCGGCTTGCTTGTCACATCGTACACGACGCGGTTGATGCCCCTGACCTCGTTGACTATGCGCGTCGCCATGCGCCCCAGCAGCTCGTAGGGCAGCCGCGCCCAATCTGCCGTCATGAAGTCATCGGTGGTCACGGCGCGAATGGCGACGACATCGGCGTAGGTCCGACTATCGCCCATCACTCCTACGCTGCGCACGGGCAGCAGGACGGCGAAGGCCTGGGCGATGGATCGTTCCAGGCCGCTGGCGCGCAGCTCCTCACGCACGATAGCATCGGCGTGGCGGAGCGTCTCCAGCCGTTCCCAGGTCACTTCGCCCAGGATGCGCACCGCCAGGCCGGGCCCTGGGAATGGCTGGCGCCAGACGATCTCATCAGGCAAACCCAGGGCGCTGCCAACAGCACGCACCTCGTCTTTGAAAAGATACCGCAACGGCTCCAGCAGGCGGAACTGCATGTCCGGCGGCAGCCCACCGACGTTGTGATGCGTCTTGATTTTGGCCGCTGCCCGCCGCTCCGGAGCACGGCTCTCGATGACGTCCGGGTACAGAGTGCCCTGGGCCAGGTAGTCAACGCTCCGGCCTTGCCCAGCGCAAGCCTGCCCAAGGACGCGCGCTTCGCGCTCGAAAATTCGGATGAAGCGCTCACCGATGCGCTTCCGCTTTTCCTCGGGATCGGTTACGCCCTGGAGAGTCTCCAGGAACTCCTCGACGGCGTTTACCGCCACCAGGCGCATCCCCATCGCCTTCCCGAACGTGTCCACCACCTGCGCCGCCTCGCCCTGGCGCAGCATACCTGTGTCGACGAAGATGCAAGTCAGTTGATCGCCGATGGCGCGATGAATCAGGGTGGCGGCTACCGCCGAGTCGACGCCACCCGAGAGACCACAGACCACCTGCCCGTCCCCCACCTGGCGACGAATATGTGTGACGGCTTCGTTGACGAAGGCGCGCGGCGTCCAGGTCCCGTGGCAGCCGCACACCTGATATAAGAAATTCCGCAGAATCTCCCTGCCTTGTGGCGTGTGGACGACTTCAGGGTGAAACTGGAGACCGTAACGCCTCTTTTCAGGCTCCCCCATTGCCGCAATGGGCGAATTGGCACTGTGGGCCAGCCGGACAAAGCCCGGAGGCAGGCTCTCGATCCGATCTCCATGACTCATCCAGACGGATGGACGGGAGGGCAGCGCCGAGAAGATGGGAGAGTCCGCAACATCGAGGGTAATTTCAGCCTGGCCGTATTCGCGCCGCGTGGACGGCTCCACGCGGCCGCCCAGGTGATGGGCCAGGAGCTGCATCCCATAGCAAATGCCCAGGATCGGGCGGCCGCTCTCTAAAACGTAGCCCGGCAGAAACGGCGCGCCGGGCTCGTAGACACTGGCAGGTCCCCCTGAGAGAATGAAACCTTGAGGAGACAAGGCCTCCACCTGTTCGCGCGGCGCGTCCCATGCCAGCAGCTCACAGTAAACGTTACACTCCCGCACCCGTCGAGCAATAAGCTGGCTATATTGGGAGCCGAAGTCAAGGATGACGACGGTTTCTTGCATAACGCTTCCGTTTTATGAACCCGGCTCGTCGTTGATAGGGATACCGTCTGTGACTCAATGGCTAAATCCGATAAACCAGTTCGTCGTAGAGTATAGCACAGTCGAGCGCAGAACGCTAGCGCGTGGTGGCAGTTACGGAATCGAGCGCTGCGTCCACTCCAGCGGATCGACGTTCAAGCCTTCGAGTCGGACGTCCCAATGGAGGTGCGCCCCCGTAACCAGCCCGGTATCCCCGACCAGGCCGATGACTTCTCCGGTCTTGACCATTTGCCCTGCTTTAACCTTGATCTCCGACATGTGGTAGAACCCGGAGTACACGCCGAGGCCATGATCCAGAAGTACAGCGTTGCCGCGGACCGTCAGTTTCTCCGCCAGGACGACCCGGCCCGGCGCTGGTGCCCGGATCGGCGTTCCGACGGTGCCACGAAAGTCTGTGCCTTCATGGTAGCTATTGACCGGACCTTTGTTGTAGGACCGGCGCGTCCCAAAAGGGGATGTGATCTTAGAGTTCAGGGGCAATTGGAATGGCCCGGCCCAAAGTTTTCGCGGCGTGATGACGGTGAAGATTGCCATGAGCTGCTCCCGTTCAGCAGCAATCAGCTTTGGATCGAGCAGCCTGGACACCTCAGGCGAGAGTTGGAGATTCTCGGTTGGGTAACCGGCCTCGACCACCGCGACTTGAAGAGCGTCTCGGACGGGCCGCCCGTCGGCCAGCGTGCCGGTGATCGTGACCGGGTAGGAGCCGGGCCTGGCCAGCGCGCCGAAGCCAGCCAGTGCCCAATAACCATGCTCGTTGCGAGCAAACGTCAACCTGCGGCCATTCACCGTCCCGCTCAATTCCACCAGGTCAGCCCCGCGGACGTGCACAACCAGGGTACGACCCTGGGCGACCCGGGGTGGATCGAGCTCTACGATCAGACCAGACGGGCGAGATGTGCTCGTCGGGCGGACAGCGGCCAGACTGGCCGACGTCGGGCTGGTTTGGAGCGCTGGCGTGCTGCTGGGTACCGCAGTAAATGTAGATGTGAGAAGAGCGGTCGGCGTTGGAGGGGGCATAGGCGTCTGGGTTGGAGCCAGTGTCGAGGTAGGGCTTGCCATGAACGAAGCTGAAGGGGTGGGTGTTAGGGATGCAGTCGAGATGGAGGTAGGGCTCGGGAAGACGGTGGTCGTGCAATTGGTCACGCTGCTCAACATCAGACTTAAGCTAATCGCTATGCTCCATATCCTCAATATTTGCGACTGTGTCCTCCTCGTGACTGTTTCTGGTCAACCTGATGCCGGGCGCTATGCAGGGTAGCAAAGACGTGTGACCTTTGCTACCCTGCATGATTGTACTACAGTTCAAATCAAAACTCAAGAAACAGAATCCAAATTTGTATCCTGTACCCAATCACAGTATAATCACCGGTATTGCATCCATGAAATACGAGGTCGATATGCCAGCGATCGAGAGCGCCATCGAGCGGGCCGTGGCCTACGGTATCGACTTAACCCGGCTGCAAGCCATGCTCCGGCACACACCGACCGAGCGGCTGGAAATGCTCCGCACCTGTAGACCACAGGGCGAAAGTGCCGTCCAGCGAGCTGCCGCCTACGGCATTGACGTATCCTTATTAGAGCTGGCTCTAACCTGGACACCTACTCAACGGTTGCAGAAGCTGGAGGAATTGGTGAGCACCGTGCGCACCCTGCACCAGGCCAGGATGAAACGACATGGAACTTGAACCCATCCTTCGGCAACTGACGGGCTTCGGAGTTGAATTTGTCGTCATTGGTGGAGTGGCGGCCGCAGCCCAAGGCTCCGTGCGCCCCACATACGACATCGACATCTGTTACCGGCGCGCACCGGAGAACCTGACACGCCTGGCCAATGCTCTCACTCCATGGCATCCCAGGCTACGAGGGGCTCCCGACGACTTACCGTTCCGCTGGGATGTACACACTCTGGAACTGGGTCTCAACTTCACCCTCCAGACGGACGCAGGAGCGATTGATCTCCTGGGCGAGGTGACGGGTCTGGGTTACTACGAACAAGTATTGGCCGTGTCTGAGGTTATGGAATTGTACGGCCTGCCTGTGCGTGTGTTGACGTTGGAGGGCCTGATCATCGCCAAGCGGGCCACCGGGCGACCCAGGGATCGTGAACAGTTGTTAGAGTTGGAAGCACTGCTGGAACTGCGCCACCGGCCGCCAGACGCCACGTAGCGCGTGAGCCGATCATCCTGGTACGTGACAAAGCGGTGAGCGAGCCTGACCCGTTCACCGCTTTGCCCCGCCAACTGTCACAACTTACCCGCCAAACCGAACGTCAACCCCCTCCGCCGTCCACTCACCTGACTGGTCGCCGACCTTGTAGTGCCCTCGGCCCTTCAAGTGGGCTACGCCGGTGCCTTCCGCCCTGAACTCGATCAGGCCGCCAACCATTTTGACGTCCAGATGGCTCCCCCGCGCCACCAGGGTGCCACGCCAGCCGCTGAATAGCCGGCCTGCGCCGTCCGCGCAGGTTGCCCGGGTGCCCCGGCCGCGTACCTCCAGCACCTCCGCTCCGACGACACAGATCGTCGCGGCACCCCGGCCGCGGATGGCGATCTTGCCGTCGCCGGCGACGTGCGCCGTGCCTGCGCCGCGCGCCACGAGCGTCCCCGTGCCCTCGATCTCCTCCGCGCGCGCGACCGTCGCAACAGCCAATGCCGCCAGCGCCGCCACTAACACCAACACCATGATGCGCTTTTTCATCTTAACACCTCCTGACATTGTTTTGAGTCTCACGACTTCTGCCCATATTGTCGCACAGAGGTGTTAGGGGTGTTTTAGCGCGGTGTAAAAAGGCTGTTAAAAGTCTGAGTCTAGTCCACTGACGGCCGCACTTCGAGCGGCTCGAAGCGATCGGCCAGACGCCGCATGATCTCGGGCATGGTCGTGTACTCCATCTCTTCGAGGGGCAAACGGTGCGGCTCGAAGGGGCCGTGGCGGCGCATGTACTCGGCGACTGTGTTGCACAGCCGGCGCGTCTCATCAAAGCTCGGGTCGTCAAACATGTCGTGCGGGCCGATGAGCTTGCCGTTGGCGATCTGGAACCCCATCGCGATCGCGCGCGGCGGGCCGTCGAAGCGCGTCGGATTGGCCTCGCGGAGTGACACCGGCATCAGCGGACCATGGTGCGAGCCACGCATCCAGCCTTCGACGATATGCGGCAGGCTGAACGGCTCCAGCACCTCACCCACCGCCGGGAACTCCCCCTGGCAGCGTACGATGCACACCGGATCGTCCTTGCCGACGTAACGCCCGGCGATCAGCGCCAGCTTTTCGGTGGACGATGCTGCGCCGATCTCCCCGCTCTTTTTCTGATAAACGGCCTTCACCATGTAACGCGCCGGGGCACCGATGAAGACCAGGAGGTCATAAATCTCCTCGGGCGCATTGAAGACAATACGCTGGTGGCCCTTGACATCGTGTACCTCGAACTTGAAGCCGTCGTGCATGGTCGGCGAGATGACCAGGCCGGCGGTATTGAACGGGTCGGCAAACATCTTGTATAGCGGCATGTTCCACGCGCCGGCCGAGGTCTTGTCGGCCATGAAAATAATGACCGGCTCCGACTTGCGCTCGACAAATTCCATTTCGGCCACACCCGGCCCCATGCCACGGATGTTGCCTGAAAAAGCATCCACCAGCAGGTCCTGGCCCGCGCCATACAGCTTCAACTCGCGGGCGACAGCGGTACAGGCTTCAAATGTATCCCACCCCAGCTTGTGGATGCCTTCATGATCTACACCATGTTTGTGAGTCATGATGAGCTGCAAATCGTCGCCACAGTGGGTGACGTGGTAATCGATGAGATCCAGGCGCCCCTTAGCCTGCTCAAGGCGCTCCCTGGCCCGTTCCTCCAGGGCCGGATGCATCGTCGCGTGGCCAACGAAGCCCCCGACGTCGGCTTTGAGCACGCTCAATGTGATTTTATCGGGCATGACCTTCCTCCTTGTGTTTAATTAATCTTGTGGTGAATTTTCAGACAGGCCCTAACTCCTGGCCGATTTGCCGCGCCAAGTCCGGCTCGACCACATAGCCTTGCAGGAATTCCAGGACGTGTATGGCACGCTGACGACCCGAGTGGACCAGATCTGGAGCTGGATCTGGCTCACGGCGCAGAAAACTGAGCAACTCGCGTGCTGTCTCCGTCGCGCGCCGTTCGGCATGCTCGCGATTCAGGGCCTTGTTGCCCTGGAGCTTACGTGGGCCCTCACGCCAACCTTCGGGGATGTACCAATCGCGCAGCCCCAGCCAGCAACCAGCGTGAAAGAGCAGATAGCCAATGGGGGTAACGACGAGCGGGAAGTGCAGGGCCAGAGCGCGCCGGGTATCAAGATGGGAGGCCCCTTCATCGGAGAACATCTCGTAGGCCAACCACAGGCGACCATTGGGTGGAATCAGTCTGCCCAGGGACCGGAACATGTCCGCAAGCAGACCATCTACGGCAAACTCGTAGAACTCCGGAGCGAGGAGTGAGGGTCCGGCAAAGAGGGCATGATCGCAGACCACGGCATCAATCCAGCCGTCGATGAAATGTGACGGTCGTCCGGCACTATATAAGCCGCTTAAAACCTCTCTGTCAGAGACGCAGCCATCTGCATCCACCAGATGAAAAGCGAAGCGCTTCTGTTCGGTATAGCCCAACTGCTGGAGGGTTGTCAGCCGCAGGTGGAAATCACCCAGTGGCAGACCGTCCAGACTTTGGAGCGCATGCATCGGGTCGTCTAATTCGTAGTAGTTAGTCCAGAAAAGCGAAGGAGCGCGTGCCCATCCATCAGGATCGATCCGTTTTCAGATCGTAAAGAGGGCCGTGCTCCTGGTCTTGCATATTGAAAGCTGGTATAATTACGGTGGTGGGGAGTGACCTTATGTTCTGGTGCCGAGGGAGGGAATCGAACCCACACCCCTTGCGGGACACGATTTTGAGTCGTGCGCGTCTGCCAGTTCCGCCACCTCGGCGCGTGATTGTTCTTAGTATACGGCAACTGTGCTAATCTGTCAACTGCGATGGACGAGCAGCGGCTGATCGAGCGCGCCCGCGCCGGCGACGCCCGTGCCTTTAACCAACTTGTCGTTACCTTCCAGGGCCTGGCTTACAACGTAGCTTACCGCGTCCTGGGTGACGAAGACGCTGCGGCTGACGCCACACAGGAAGCCTTCCTCCACGCCTTCAAGGCCCTCAAAGGCTACCGGGGCGGGGCATTCCGCGCCTGGTTGCTGCGCATTGTTACCAATGCCTGCTACGATCAGCTCCGCGCCAGGCAGCGCCGCCCTACCACCTCTCTGGAGAACCTGTTACCCGACCCTGACCTGCCTGAACCGCCCCCGGTATTCTCTGACGACGGTGAGGGTCCGGAAGACTACGCCCTGCGCCAGGAACTGGCGCGCTGTATCGACACCGGCCTGCAAACCCTGCCCGCTGACCAGCGTATCGTCCTTGTTCTCGCGGACATGCAGGGGCTGAGCTACGAGGAAATCGCCGCGGCGACCGACGCCGCACTCGGTACCGTGAAGTCGCGCCTGAACCGCGCCCGCGCCCGGCTGCGCGACTACCTGTTGGCCCAAGAGGAACTTTTACCGGCGAAATACCGTCTTCGTGATGCGTAGGGAGTCAAGGATTTTTGCGGGCGCTGAGGCTACGATGTCAATTTCTGGCCGTGATGGCGATAGCAAACACAACCAGATAATCGATCTGCTTTCGGCATACATCGATAACCAGTTGTCTTCCGCCGAGCGGGCTGAGGTCGATAGCCATCTTGAAGGGTGTGCGGTGTGCAGGCGAGAATTGGAGACATTGCACTGGACCGTGTCACTCCTTCGCGCGGTGCCACAGCGCCGCGTGCCGCGCTCGTTCACTATCCCCGTCCCCGCACGGGCACCGGAGCGCCCGCATCTGCTCAGCCTGCGCTGGAGCTACGGCTTCCTGCGCGCCGCCACCGCCTTCGCCGCCTTGCTCCTGGTTCTGGTCGTGGCCAGCGACCTGGTGATCCGCACCTCTACTTTTCCCGCGCCCGCCCCGGCCGCGCTACTCGCCCCTGGTGCAGAAAAGGAAAGAGCAGTCGAGCGCGTGTTCGAAGCACCCAGGGCGCCCGCTGCCGCAGCACCCCCGCTCGCTACCACAACGCCGACCGACGCCAAGCGCCTTCAAGGCCAGGCTGCCGCCAGCCCGCCCGCGACCCAGGCTGCCGCACTGGCCGCAGCGCCAGCAGCTCAACCTACAGCACGCCCGGCGGCTCCGGAAGCCCCTGTCCGGGGCGCTGCACCACCCCCTGAGCCCGCGGCCCCGACCAGGGCGCCGGAACCCACCACCGCAGAAGGTCCTAAGTTGACCGCTGAGGGTGATAGCGCCGCCCAGCCCGCGCCGCCCGGCTCGACACTGACTCCCCCACTCCCGGCGACCCCGGTCAGCGAGCCAACGCTGCCGGCTGCGCCCACCTCGCAACCCTCGCCGCGCCAGCCATCCAGCCCACCGGACGCCGCGCGGCTGGCCGAAACCTTCTTGTTTGCGCTCACCGTGATTCTGGGCCTTACCACCCTGACCGTGCGCCAGCGGCTGCGCCGCGAACAACACGATTGATCGTGGCAAAACAAAGAGGGGAGAGCGCCGACCAGCGGTCTCCCCTCTACAGTCACCCTGCGTAAGACACGATACGTGTTGCGTGTCGCGTGAACGTAGCTCACGTCTCACGCATCATGCATCACGTCAGCGCCTTCTCCGTCTTCGGGTCGAACAAATGCACGTTGTCCATGGCAAAGACCAGGTCAAGCTCCTCGCCGATATGAGCCTGTGTGCGCGGATCAACCCGGGCCACGAACTGCTGGTTACCCGTGAGCAAGTACAGGAAGATCTCGTTCCCCATCAACTCGGTCACATCCACCCTGGCCCGCACCGGCGCGGCTGCAATGCCCGCCGGTTGGTACTGCCGGTCGTGAATATTCTCAGGCCGGATGCCGAAGGAGACTTCCTGTCCCAGATAAGGCGCCACCTTCTCCGCCTTGTCCTGGGGCAGCCGCACCCGGAAACTTCCACCGTCGACGTACATCTCGTCCTTGGTCCCAGTCAAGGTGGCCGGGAAGAAGTTCATCGCCGGCGAGCCGATGAAGCCAGCCACAAACTTGTTGCCGGGATGATCATACAGGTTCTGCGGCGTATCGAGTTGCTGCAGGAAGCCATCCTTCAGCACCGCAATCCGGGTTGCCATGGTCATGGCTTCCACCTGGTCGTGGGTCACGTAGATGAACGTCGTGCCCAACCGCTGGTGGAGCTTGCTGATTTCGGCCCGCGTTTGCACACGCAACTTCGCGTCCAGGTTGCTCAAAGGCTCGTCGAACAGGAACACTGCCGGCTCGCGCACGATGGCGCGGCCCACCGCCACCCGCTGACGTTGGCCACCTGACAGTTGCTTAGGCTTGCGGTCCAAAAGGCCCTGGATGCCCAGAATCTCGGCCGCCTCTTTCACCCGCCGGTCGATCTCACGTTTCGGCGTCTTGCGCAGCTTCAAGCCAAACGCCATGTTATCGTAAACCGACATGTGGGGATAGAGGGCATACGACTGGAACACCATGGCGATGTCGCGGTCCTTGGGTGGGACATCGTTCACCAGGCGGTCTCCGATGTAGATACTACCCTCAGTGATCTCTTCCAGGCCGGCCAGCATCCGCAAGGCTGTTGACTTGCCACAGCCTGAAGGACCGACCA
>JBBITV010000090.1:0-10980 GCA_037440585.1 Chloroflexota bacterium | reverse complement strand
TGATCACGATCCCGGAATACCAGGTCCGGAGAGGATTAAGATCCGAGGAAAACTAAGAGCTTGTCTGAAAAGGTTCGTACCAATAAATTGGGGTTGCATAGTAGTTGTGGTATAATTGGTCGAACCTGATGCCGGGAAGAAGGTTTGCCTCCTCAGATACCTACGCAAACCAGCAGTGCGAGATCGACTGTGGCGCATTGGATAGAGCTGCGCATCGAACCGGCCCCCCGGCTGACCGCCTTCGGGCCGGGTTGGGCAGCAATTTGCGGCGCGATCGCTTCCGGGGGCCTAGCCTGGTCGATTGACAAGCTGTCTGCTCTCGTGTTGGGGGTCGTGCTGGTTGATCCGCTGTTGCAGGGTGTCTGGACTGCGCTGGAGGCCCTTGCAGACGCAATTGCCCGTAGGTCGGGCTTGCAGCCCGGCGACAGGCCCGGGCAACCAACTTCCACAGAGCATGGGCAGCCGGCTGCACGCCTGCCCTACGTTATGGCCTGGGACCGCTGGCGAAAAACGATCTGGCCGGTGTTGCTGGCATTGATCGTGGGACCGCCGCTGGTGGCCGCCATTGCGCTGCGACTTGGACACAGTGCGCCGCTGTTGGTGGCCGCGTCTGCCGTACTCGTGCTGGTGGCGCTGGCGCTGTCCGGCCCCGATACTGCGTTCTGGCGGCTCACCCGCGCCGCGGTCGAGGTCGGGCTGGGATGGGCGATGGGCTATAGCGCCGTGGCAGTGGTGGGCTGGGCGCCACCAGCCGATGCATCAGTGTTGGAAGCGATCGCCGCCTGGTGGAGCTTTTACGCGGCACCAACCACAGTGGGCGCCCTTTTCGTCCTCAGCCACGCGGCCTGGTTGGCGTTGCCGGTGGGCGCGAGCCCCTGGCGTATCCGTGCTCTGAATGCGGGCCAGGCGGGGGTGGCCGTGGCGCTCGTGGTGTTTCGGCAGCCGGTGGCAGCCGCCGGAGTCGCGTTCGCGGCCCTCGGGCAGGCGCTGTTTCAGCCGTGGATTGGAGCACTGGGTCCGGTCTGGTACGTACAACGCACCCAGTGGCTCCTCATGGCTGCGATGCTGATAGCGGCGCTGGGTATCGCGCACCGACTTTGATTATGCATCCATGAATTATCGGCGTATCGTTGTCAAGCTGGGGACAGGGGTGCTCACTGACGGGACGGACGGCCTGAGCCGCCCACGCATGGTCGACCTGGTGCGGCAGGTCGCAATGTTACAGGCGGCCGGACGTGAGGTGCTGGTCGTCTCTTCCGGCGCGGTCACTGCTGGCCGGGAGACGCTGGGCTTTCCCAGAATGGGCAGGGATATCCCTTTTAAACAAGTGCTGGCCGCCGTGGGACAGAGCCGGCTGATGCACCTTTACGCCCAGCTTTTCGACCTGTACGACATTACCGTGGCCCAGGCGCTGCTCACCCGTGCTGACCTGGCCGACCGGCAACGCTATCTGAACGCGCGCAACACGCTGTTGGCGCTCCTGGCCCGGCGGGTGATCCCCATTGTTAACGAAAACGACGTGGTTGGAGTGGAGGAAATCAAGATCGGTGACAATGACACCCTGTCGGCGCTGGTGGCGAACCTGGTGGATGCCGATTTGCTGGTGATGCTAACGGACATTGCCGGGCTGTACACGGCCGATCCGCACCGGGTGCCCGAGGCGCAGTTCATCCCGGTGGTGAATTCCATCGACGATAGGATCCGCCAGCTCGCCGGTACAACCAGCACCCGGCGGGGTACGGGGGGGATGATCACCAAGATCCAGGCCGCTGAACTGGCGACCCACGGTGGGGCGACCGTGGTGATTGCCGCTGGCGACGTGCCCGACGTCCTCTTGCGCCTGGTGAAAGGTGAATCCATCGGCACGCGATTCACGCCCGCGGTGAGCCAGCTCGAAAGCCGCAAGCGTTGGATCCTGGCTGAGGAAGCGCGGGGACGCGTTCACGTAGACCATGGTGCGGCGCAGGCGCTTGTGGCTCAAGGCAAAAGCCTGTTGCCGGTGGGCGTCACCCGGGTCGAAGGCAGCTTCGAGCGCGGCGCGACGGTGCGCATCTGCGATCCCGACGGGCAGGAAATCGCCCGGGGGATTTCCAACTACAGCGCCGAAGATCTGGCTGTTATCCAGGGGCGGCGCTCAGCGGAGATTGCCGGGGTGCTGGGGTATGAGTACGGGGCGGAAGTCGTGCATCGGAATAACCTGGTGGTGGTGTAGGCTCGTTGAACGTTAAACGTTGAACGTTCAACGTTTAACGATTGGGTGAAGACACGGAGCATGTGGATTCTTGCCGCGGGGATCCTTCTCGTTCTCCTGGCCGCCGTGGCGTACTGGGCCATCATCCTGACCGAGGGTGCGTACCTCGGTCAACGCGTGGTGACCTGGCTGTATGACTGGGGCGCTCGGACTTACGACGAAGTCAAGGGGTATGACATCGGTGACGAGGCGCACTTCCTCGGGCAGCCGCTGATGCGCGCCCTGGCCCAGGTGTGGCAGCCGCTCATTCTCGACGTGGGCACCGGCACCGGGCGACTGCCGTTGGCGTTGCTCCGCCGCCTCGAGTTCGATGGCCGCATTGTGGGCCTGGACAGCTCGAGCGGGATGCTGCGGGAAGCACATCGCAAGACCGCCCGCTATGGCCGGCTCGACCTCGTCTGTGACGAGGCGACTAACCTGCCGTTTATTGACCAGGCGTTTGACGCGGTGACGTGCATCGAAGCGCTGGAATTCTTTCCGGATCGAGTGGCGGCCCTCAGGGAGATGGTACGGGTGCTCAAGCCGGGTGGCCTGTTGTTGCTGTCAAACCGGGTCGGCCGCGATGCGTTATATCTGCCAGGCCGGGCCTATTCTAGGGAACGTTTTGAAGGCCTGCTTAAAAACCTGGGGCTTACGGAAGTCGAGACTCAGCCCTGGCAAGAATACTACGACCTGATCTGGGCGCGCAAGCCGGGGGTGCTGGCACCAACGAAGGAAGGCAAACAGTTGCTGGACGTCCTGCGCTGCCCGCGTTGCACCGCTTTTCCCTTGCTGGCGGCATCGGACGAACTGACCTGCCGGCAGTGCGGGCGACGCTATCCACGACAGGCGGGTTGGATCGACCTTGAAACGGATCGGGGTCGTTTCGGATACACATCTTCACCCGGAGTACGTACGCCTGCCCGGCCGTCTCGCTGAGGTCTTCCAGCTCCGGCCAGGAGTGCCTAATACCATGGCGAAAGCAGACCAGTATCGGGAAATTCTAAGAACGCTCGACGAGTGGGATGCGTTCCTGTTGAAAGAGTCTGGGCTGCCCGGCCCAAGAGGCAATCTTGAGCTGGCGCAGAATGAAAGGACTCATTGTTGTTCCGAATAGGAATAAGGGCTGAGGAGGTCTAAGAAATGGTCCAGAGTGAACTTGCTGTCAAAGCTCAGCACGCCAAAGCAGCCGCCCGGCGGCTGGCATTCACCTCGACGGCGGTCAAAGACAAGACGCTGGAGGGGATCGCCCGTGGGTTGGAACAGGACCAGGGCGCGATTCTAGCCGCAAACGAGCTGGACCTGGCAGCCGGCCGGGCGGCCGGGTTGAGCGAGGCGATGCTGGACCGGCTGTTGCTCAACCCGAAGCGCCTCGCTGGCATGGCGGCTGACGTGCGGTCGGTGGCGGCGTTGCCGGACCCGGTCGGCGAGGTGTTTGAGATGCGGACGCTGGCGAATGGCCTCCAGGTCGGCAAGAAGCGGACGCCGGTGGGCGTGCTGGGCGTGGTCTACGAGTCGCGGCCCAACGTGACGGTTGACATCTCGGCGCTGTGTCTCAAATCGGGCAATGCGGTGATCTTGCGCGGCGGAAAAGAAGCGCGCCATTCCAATCGCGCCCTGGCCGACCTGGTGATCCGGGCGTGTGACGCGGCCGGCGTGCCCGAGGGCGCAGTCCAGCTCATAGAATCCACGGACCGGGCCCTCGTCGGCGAGATGCTGCGCGCCAATGGCCTGATCGACATGATCGTCCCGCGCGGCGGGGCTGATCTGCACCGCTATTGTATTGAAAATGCCACGATCCCCGTTATCACGGGTGGCATTGGGGTATGCCATACCTACGTGGACCGTGAGGCGGACCTGGAGAAGGCAGTGAACATTGCTTATAATGCCAAAGTCCAGCGGCCGACGGTGTGCAACGCCCTGGATACGTTGCTGGTCCACCGCGACGTGGCCGCCCAGTGTTTACCGATGGTGGCCAAGCGTTGGGCGACGGCTGGCGTAGAGATGCGCTGTGACCCGCGGGCACTCGAAATCCTGCAAAAAAGCAGGGGAGCAGAGGAGCACTGGAAGATAAGACCCGCCAGGGAAGACGATTTTGGGCAAGAATTCCTGAGCCTGGTCGCGTCGATCAAAGTAGTGGACAATCTGGATGAGGCACTCGATCACATTTATCGGTACGGCACGCAGCACTCTGAGGCGATTGTCACTGAGGATTACCGCGCCGCGATGCGCTTCTTGAACGAGGTGGATGCAGCGGCCGTGTTCGTCAATGCCAGCACGCGCTTCACCGACGGTGGCCAGTTCGGGTTGGGCGCGGAGGTCGCCATCAGTACACAGAAGCTCCACGCCCGCGGCCCGATGGGTCTCAAGGAGCTGACGACGTATAAGTGGATCGTGTTGGGGGATGGGCAGGTGAGACCGTAAATGGATGACTATACTGTGGAACAAATCATAGACGATCAGGACATCGCCAGGGGCAAGGAGATGGCGGTAGAGATTGTCGAGCGCACGAAGCAGGCGGAGGTGGCCCAGTTGGCCGCCGTGCAGGTGGAGCCAAGATTGGTTACCGTTGACGACGTGCGGCGGGATCCGTTTGTGCAGGCTTTTCTCAAGCGCACCAACGAGCAGATGAAGATCCTTGGCTATACTGAACACGGCGAGCGGCACGCCAGTCTCGTGGCACACATCGCCCACAACATGCTGGAACGTCTCGGCCGGCCGAAACGGCAATGTGAATTGGCAGCCATCGCTGGCTACTTTCACGATATCGGCAACGTCATTCACCGCGAGATGCACGCGCAATCTTCTGCCATTATCGCCATGAACGTTCTGCAACGACTCAAGATGGACGATCACGAGTTGGCTCTGGTCATGGGCGCCATAGGTAATCACGAAGAAGAGCGCGGCGATCCGGTCAGTGAAATTGCCGCCGCCGTCAGCATCGCCGATAAATCCGACGTGCACCGGAGCCGTGTCCAGAACCCCGACGTCTCCACGTTCGACATTCACGACCGGGTCAACTATGCGGCGCAACGTTCCTTCGTGCGGGTTAACGGCAACGGCCGGAGCATCACGCTGGAGATCGACATTGACACGGAATTTGCCCAGGTGATGGAGTATTTCGAAATCTTCCTCAGCCGGATGGTGATGGCCCGCCGCGCCGCCCAGTTCCTGGGCTGCCAGTTCGAGTTGAAGATAAACGGCAGCCGGCTGCTGTAAGCCAACTGATGTCTTGACAATCCCTCACTTCAACGCTATACTGATTTGTGCATTGACCATCACACGCCATGCTGGAGGCAACTATGAAGCTTGTCCGGTTCCATGACGGGACTGTGCTGCGGTACGGGATCATCGAAGGGGACTCAGTGTACGCCCTGAACGGGGACGTATTCGGGGAGTGCGAACTTGGAGGGCGCCTGGCCTCGCTGAGTGAGATCCGGCCATTAGCGCCGGTGCAGCCGTCGAAAATCATCGCGCTGGGCAAGAATTATGCGGCCCATGCCGCCGAGATGAAATCGGACCTGCCGTCCGCGCCGCTGATCTTCCTCAAGCCCCCGACGGCCGTCATTGGCCCCGGCGACGACATTGTGTACCCGGAGATGTCGCAAGAGGTGGACTACGAGGGTGAGTTGGCAGTGATCATCGGCCAGCGTGCGAAGCGGGTGCCGGTGGATCGGGCCACGCATTATATCCTGGGCTACACTTGCGCCAATGACGTCACAGCGCGCGACCTGCAACGCAGGGATGGCCAGTGGAGCCGCGCCAAGGGTTTCGATACGTTCTGCCCCCTCGGCCCGTGGATCGAAACGGCTCTGGACCCCGGTGCGCTGGCCATTCAGACCCGGCTCAATGGTGAGGTTTGCCAGAACGGGAGCACCTCGGACCTGATTTTCAAAGTCGAGTACCTGGTCAGCTTCATATCCCACGTGATGACCCTGGAGCCTGGTGATGTGATCTTGACCGGCACGCCGGCCGGAGTCGGGCCAATGCAACCTGGAGACGAGGTCGAGGTCGAAATTGAAGGGGTTGGCGTGCTTAAGAACCGCTTGGTGAAGAGCACCTAGACCTGACAGGTTTTCAAAACCTGTCAGGTCTGGACTAGTAGTTGATGCATAATATGAAACACTTCTTGAGCCTGGCAGACCTTTCTACTGAGGAGATCGGACATCTACTCGATCTGGCGCGTGCGCTGAAGGCGGAGTGGCAAAAAGGCGGCAATCGCCCTATCCTCCAGGGCAAGACCTTGGGAATGATCTTCCAGAAGCCTAGCCTGCGCACCCGCGTATCCTTTGACGTGGCCATGTTACACCTGGGCGGCCATGCTCTCTATTTATCGCCCAACGAAATCCAGATTGGGCAGCGTGAGAGCATCGCAGACGTAGCGCGCGTGCTCAGCCGGTACGTGGATGCGATCATGGCACGGGTGTTCGCCCATCGTGACGTGGAAGAACTGGCGCGCCACGCCAGCGTGCCGGTGATTAACGGCCTGTCCGACTACAGCCACCCCTGCCAGGGCCTGGCCGACTTGCTGACGATCCTCGAACATAAGGGGTCGCTCCAGGGTTTGAAACTGGCCTATCTCGGCGACGGGAACAACGTGGCCGCCTCCCTGGCCTTTGGTGCAGCCAGTACCGGACTGAACATGGTGATCGCTTCGCCAGCCGGCTACGAATTGCCAGTCGAGGTTGTCGAGCGAGCGCAGACGTTGGGACGCCAATTCTCCGCTGCCCACCAGGACAGGCCAGCCGCACAGCTTATGCTGACACGTGACCCGTATGCAGCGGTCCACGACGCCGATATCATTTATACAGACGTCTGGACCAGCATGGGACAGGAAGCCGAGCGTGAGCGGCGCTTGCGCGACTTCCCACTTTACCAGGTGAACGCTGCTCTCGTCGCCGCAGCGAAACCCGATGTCATTGTGATGCATTGTTTGCCAGCGCACCGGGGCGAAGAAATCACCGACGAGGTGATCGACGGGCCACGGTCCGCGGTGTTTGATCAGGCCGAGAATCGTATGCATGCTCAAAAAGCAATTCTGGTATGGTTATTAGTTGATGCCCGACGCCTTTGAAGCATTTCGCTCCTACATTCTCTGGATACTGTCCAATCTAACCCTGACCAGCATCGTTGATATCCTGATGGTTGCGGTGCTGTTCTACAGCCTGCTCTATCTGATCCGGGGCACGCAGGCGGTGCAGTTGTTGCGTGGCACTTTGTTGTTGGTGCTGGCCATTGTGTTGCTGAGCAACGTATTTCAGCTCACGGCCATCAACTGGTTGATCCGCAGCTCGATCTCCGCGATGCTCATCGCGATCCCGGTCATTTTCCAGCCAGAACTGCGGCGGGCGCTAGAACGTCTGGGCCGGGCCGGGCGCTTTTTCGGCCGGCCCCTAGCGGGGGTGCTCACGAATCCAGTGATCGAGCAGATCACCCGGGCGGCTGAAGAGTTATCCGAGCGGCGCCACGGTGCGTTGATCGTCCTGGAGCGAGAGACCGGCCTGCAAGATATTGCCGACACCGGGATGACCCTGGATGCGGCCGTCTCCAGCGATTTGCTCTTGACCATCTTCTTCCCCAAAACCGAGTTGCATGACGGCGCGGTCCTTATCCGGCAGGACCGTATCGTCGCCGCGCGGTGTGTTCTTCCTCTGACCGAGAGCCCGATTACCGATGGCCACATGGGGATGCGCCACCTGGCGGCCCTGGGTCTGACGGAGCGGACGGACGCGATCGCCATTGTCGTCTCGGAAGAAACGGGCTCGATCTCGATTGCGCGCAGTGGTCGCATGGTGCGCAACCTGGACAAGGGCAGGCTCTCGCGGATGCTCCATCGCTGGTTCCAGCCACAATTCAGCGAGCGGCTCCCGCGTATCTTCCGTCGCGCCCCGCCCTCAGAGGGGGCGCCGGTGCTGACTCCGGACCTGTCTCTCCGCACTGCTCAAGGTGAGCCGCTGGGTGGAGTGCAGGAAGCGGAATCGAGGTGAGCCGGTGATACGCAGCCTGCTGGATAATCTTGGATCGGCGGTGCTGGCATTGTTACTGGCGGTGATGGTCTGGGTTCTCGCCATCACTGAGGGCAACCCCGTGCAGGCAAAGCCCTTTCCTTCAGAAGGAGTATCTATCCAGGTCCTCGGCGTCCCGGAAGGATTGACCCTCTTTGAGCCTGTCATTCAGCGCGCATCCATTATCCTCCGCGCACCCAGCACGACCTGGGATACCCTGACCTCGAACGACGTGGTTGTCTTTGTCGATCTCAACGGGCTCCAACCCGGCATCCACGACGTGCCGGTTCAGGTCCGGTGCGCACGTTGTCCCCAGGAGCGGGCCAGCATCGTCCGTATCGACCCGGCCCGGATCACGGTCCGGCTGGAGGAGTTGATGGAACGGACTTTGTCGGTCCAGGTTGACGTCCTGGACCGCCCGCCCCAGGGCTATACTCTGGAATCGACGCCGAGTGCCGAGCCGGCACTGGTCAGGGTCAGTGGGCCGCGTTCCCAGGTCGAACAGGTGGCGCGGGTCGAGGCTCCGTTGCTCCTGGAAAACGCCAAGACCGAAGTGGTCCGTCCGGTCGCTGTCTTTGGACGCGATGCGAAGGGTCGGCCTGTTGAGAAGGTGGAAATCGCCCCCAGTCTGGTCACCGTGCGGGCAGCCGTAGGTGAGTTGCGGGGCTACAAAGAGGTCTCGGTCAAAGCGAATTATCGTGGCTCACCTGCGGCAGGTTATTACATGAGTAATATCTCGGTCACTCCCTCGACGCTAACGGTGTTCGGTATGTCAGTTCTCTCCGACAAAGCGCCGGGTATCCTCGAAACCGAGCCTGTTGAAATCACCGGGGCTACGGCGACCATCGAGCGGCGAGTGGCAGTGCTCCTCCCGGAGGGCGTTACCGTGCTGGGAGGTGACCCTAACGTGTTGGTGCGTATCGAGATCAGCGCACAGCAGGGCGGCGGCAGCCTGGTTATCGAACCGACGGTGCGCGGAGTGGATGCCGGGCTGGTTGCCACGGTCACACCCAAGAGTGTCCAGGTGATTCTCTCTGGGCCGTTGCCGGTGCTGCAAGATTTGAAGCCTGCGGACGTACCGCTGGTGGTGGATATGGGCGGGCGCGGTCCGGGGACCTACAAGATCGTGCCGACCGTGGTTGCCCCGCCGATGCTCAAGGTGGAGAGCCTGGTGCCGGATGCGGTTGAGGTGGTACTCACCCTGGCTCCAACGGTGACACCGGGTCCGACGCCCAGGCGACGGTAGTGAAGAGCGCACCAAAACAAGGCGCCCCTTCACACATCAACTACTACACATTACCTTTCACTCCCCCAACTTTAACACCGCCATGAACGCCTCTTGCGGAATTTCCACGTTCCCAATCCGCTTCAGTCGTCTCTTCCCTTCCCGCTGCTTTTCCAACAGCTTGCGCTTGCGCGTTATATCGCCTCCGTAGCACTTGGCCAGCACATTCTTCCGCAGCGCCTTCACCGTCTGCCGCGCGATCACCCGCTTGCCAATGGCCGCCTGCAGCGGCACCGCGAACAACTGCTGCGGGATAACCTCCTTGAGCTTGCTGATCAACGCACTGCCCTTCTCGTACGCCTGGGTTTGATGGACAATGAGCGACAACGCATCCACGGGCTGCTCATTAACCAGGATATCCAGCTTAACCAGGTCGCCAGGCCGGTAGCTGACGAACTGGTAGTCCAGCGAGGCGTAACCCCGGCTGCGCGACTTCAAGTGGTCGTAGAAATCGACGATGAGCTCGGCCAGCGGCATCTGGTAACTGATGGCGACTCGCTTTTCGTCCAGGTATTCCATCTTCTCCAGTTCACCCCGGCGCCTGGTGATCAGGTCCATAATAGGACCGATGTATTCGGCCGGGGTGAAGATGTGTACGCGCATCCACGGCTCGTGTATCTCCTCGATCTCCGACGGATCGGGGAGCTCGGCAGGGTTGTCGATGGTGACCGCATCTCCCTTGCGAGTCAAAATCTGGTATTCGACGCTGGGCGCCGTTGCCAGCAGGTCCAGGTTATATTCGCGCTCCAGCCGCTCCTGGACAATCTCCATGTGCAGCAGACCCAGGAAACCACACCGGAACCCAAATCCCAATGCGACAGAGGTTTCCGGCTCGTAGACCAACGAGGCATCGTTGAGGCGAAGTTTCTCCAGTGCCTCGCGCAGCTCCTGATACTGCTCGCTGACGATAGGATACAGGCCAGCGAAGACCATCGGCTTGGCCGGGCGGTAACCGGGTAGCGGCCCTTGCGCCGGCATCGCAGCGGCCGTGATCGTGTCGCCCACCGAGACCTCGCGCACGTTCTTGAGCCCGGTCGCCACGTAGCCTACCTCACCGGCGCTGAGCTCGCGGGCTGGAGACATGCGCGGAGTAAACACCCCAACCTCCAGTGTCTCGATCCGCTGCTGGTTGGACATCAGCAGCAGAGGCTGTCCCGCCGCCAGTCGCCCGTCTACCACCCGGATATAGGCCACCACGCCTTTGTAAGAGTCATAGTGAGAGTCGAAGATCAGCGCGCGCAGCGGCTGGTGGAGGTTGCCGCGCGGTGGTGGGATGCGCTCGATCACCGCCCGCAACACATCGTCGGTACCGATCCCTTCTTTAGCCGACGCCCGGATGACCTGTTCCTTGGGGATACCGAGCAGGTCCTCAATATCCTGGGCGATTTCGTCGGGGCGAGCGGACGGCAGGTCAATCTTGTTGAGGACCGGCACGATGGTCAGGTCCTGGTCCAGGGCCA
>JBBITV010000089.1:0-10999 GCA_037440585.1 Chloroflexota bacterium | reverse complement strand
GCCACCACCGCCGGCTCCGTTAACACCAGGAATTGTGGCGCCCCCTGCTCGATCAGCTTGATCGCCCCGCCTAGCAACACGGTCCCAAACAGAAAGCCCAGCCCTCCGGTGACAACTGCCTGCTCCACCACAATCCGGTACAGTCCCCGGTTGCGCATCCCGATAGCCTTCAGCACGCCGTACTCCTTCATCTTCTCCACCGTCGCCGAGTAGATCGTCAATCCGACGACCAGCGCGCCCACCAGGAAGGCAATCCCGACCATCAGTCGCAGCGGCGTACTGAATACCCCACCCAGGAGCCGCAGATCGTTCGCCGCCACTTCGGCCTTGGTCAACACCGACAGTTTGGGCAGGCGCCGGCGAACCTCAGCCAGAGTCTCCGTGAGCTCGGCCGGGCGATCTACCTGGACCAGCACGAAACTGACGTTCTCCGGCGCCAGCAACAGATCGGATGCCGCCTCGAGGCTTACAAAGATCATGCTGACCATAAACGACGCAGTCTGATCCGACAGGCCGACAATGGTGAAATCCTGGCCCAGGAGTTGGAAGGTGTCGCCCAGGCGCAGCCCGTGACGCCGGGCCAGCACCGCGTCGATTACCACCTCGTCGTTGCGCCGCACCTGGCGCCCCTCGACCAGTTTCCATGGCCCGCCGCCCCGCTGGGGATCGTACCCGATCATGAAGGTGGTGATCTTCTTGTCGTGTACTTCGACAATGGCGTACTGACCAATGATCGGTACGGCCGCCTGGACACCACGCACGCTTTCGACTTCGCCCGCCGTCCCCGCCGGAAGGCTCGACCCCCCACCCTGTAAATTGACGACACCATCTTCCGCCACGAAGAGTTCGCCTGGCGTGTGGTCCAGATAGGTTGTGATCTGGCGCAACATCCCGATGTACAGGCTGTCCAGGAGCAAGATCAACAGCACCGCCAGCGCCACGCCGCCCGCGCTGATGGTTAGCCGCAGCTTCTCCTGGAACAGGTTACGGAGGGCAATGGGCACCATGACATACCACTCTCATCTTTCAAAGCTCCGAATATGGGACGACGGCCAATTCGGGATATTCTCTCAGCACAGGGCGAATGTGGTGGCAATGGCGCACGTTGACGACAACCAACACCCGCCGCCCGGGATCACGGTGCGCCACTTCCAGCACTTGCCGCGTCAGATGATTCGTGTGCGCGCGCCACTCCCGGACTGCCTCACTACCGGCCAGCCACGCAATCAAGCCATATAGCAGGTCGGCGATGTGATGGCGCCAGCCCTGGTTGATGGCATCCGGGCCCGGCGCCGTGCGCTGCAAGAAGGCCAGCCAGCGTCTCAGAATCCCGATGGTGCTTCCCCGCCAGCCAGTCGCCGTCGGCTCTGTGGGCGGGCGATCGCCGGCAATGGGCACGACGACGATGTCCGTCTGGTGCGCCAGCGGCAGCAGCGCGTCCCGGTATTCCGGCGGCAGGTCCGCAAAATCGCGTCGCTGCCACTGCTCGGGTGTCAGGTCCAGGCACAGCAGGTCGGGCCGCAGATCGGTCACCAGCCGGACGAGCGCGCTAAGGTCGTAGGGAATGGGCTCGCGATGAAATTCAGCCAGCGTGCCGAGCACGGCCACGCGGGTGCGTTGAATCACCTTACGCATCTCCTATCGATCCATCGCTTGATTACTTTGAACCACATCTGCCGTTGCTCACACGTCCATTATACCAGCCTGGGCTTATCAATTCTACGGTAGAATTACCCGACTTGGAATAGGTGAGATCACCTATTCCCTCCGCCCATAGCCATGATTCACAGCCCATAGCGCGGCTTCCGTGCGCGAGCGCACGCCGAGCTTGCCAAAAACGCTGCGCAGGTGCGCCTCGACGGTGCGGACGCTCAGGATCAGCGTCTGAGCGATGTCTTTGTTGGTGAGGCCCTGGGCCAGGAGGCGGAGGACTTCGGCTTCGCGTTCGGAGAGGGGCTCGACCAGGCCTGCGGCAACCGGCTCGCCCCGTGCGAGGGCGGCGAGGGCGCGGACGGCGAGAGCCGGTGGCAAGACGATTTCCCCACGTCCCGCGGCAATGATAGCACGGGCCAGGTCGCCCACCGAATCATCGCGCGAAACGCAACCGGTTCCCCCGGCCTGCAGCAGCGCGACCATCTCGGCCAGATCGTAGGATTGGACCAGGAAGAGCAGGCCGCAGTCGGGAGCGACAGCCTTGAGTTGGCGGGCCAGTTCAGGTTGCAGTGCGGGCAGGTCAATCAGGATCGCGGTGGGCTGGTCGGGTTGCAGGAGCGTGGCTACCCCTGAGGCGTCGCCGGCCACGCCAGCTACGACGATGCCGGGTTGGTCTGAGAGCAGCGCACGCCAGGCCTCCCGGTGCAATGCAGCGGGGGCAAGGACAATGAGGCGAGTGGTGAGTGAGAGAATAGCCACGGCAAAGGTATGATACCACAGTCGCGATCCGTCTACAAGCCACGAATGGCGTATTCAGCTACCGCCAATCGGCGTGTCTATAACGCATCAAATGATTCCGGTTGACAATTCGCCTAGTCTCTGATACACTGCGCGTCATGCGCATACCTACCACCCTCTGGAACTGGTTAACCTCGATCCGCCTGGCCGTAATTCTCCTGATCGCCTTTGGCCTGGCCTTGTTCCTCGGCCTGCTCTTTCCGTCAATGGCCCCCGAGGTCGCCGCGAATGCTGTCGAGCGCGGCCACTGGCTGGCTACCGCCCGTGCCCGCTACGGCCCCCTGACCAACGCGCTCTTCACCCTGGGCCTCTTCGACGTCTACCACTCCGCCTGGTTCCGCGTGCCGCTGGTCCTGCTCATCCTCAGCACCGCCGCCGCCGCCTTCAACCGCGTCAGGCCCACCTGGCGCGCCATCAACCTGACTCAGGTGTGGATGCCGGACAGCTTTTTTGACCGCGCGCCGGACCGAGAATTGATTCGCGGCGGGAGCAGAGCCCAGGCGCTCAATGTCCTCCGGGCGAGCCTGGTCCGCCGCCGTTACCGCGTGGTCGTCGAAGAAGAGCCGGAGATCATCCACCTGTACGCCGACCGGTATCGTTTTGCCCGGTTGGGCAGCCTGGCGACACATGCCGGCATCGTATTGTTGCTGGTAGCCGTGCTCATCGGCGGGACGATAAGCTGGCGCGAACAGCACCTGGTACTCGTACCGGGCCAGGCCCGAGCGGTTGGGCACGGCGTCTCGTTCCAGGTGCGCGCCGAAGGCTTCGAGATGGACCGCTACCCTAACGGTTCGCCCCGCGACTACCGCAGCGACGTAACAGTTCTGGACGGTGGCCAGCCGGTCCTGCGCCGCACCGTGCGTCCCAACGAGCCGCTGCAGTATGGCGGAGTCAACCTGTACCTCCTCCACGCTGAACCCGGGCCGCGCGGCGGCTACCAGGTCATCTTCAGTGCTGCCCATGACCCAAGCTTTGGGCCGGCCGTAGCAGCGGCAGTGCTCGTGCTGCTGGGGCTCGTTTTGTCATTCTACTTCCCTCATCAGCGTGTCTGGGCGCGGATCGAGCCGGATGGCACCATCCGCCTGGCCGGCAAGAGCAACCGCAACCGGATTGATCTTGGAGAAGAGTTGAAGAATCTATGGCCATCGCCGAATCCAATCTTATAACCTTAACCTACATCTTCCTCACTGCTGCCGTCGCCAGCTACAGCTTGCGACTTGAAGGCAGGGTCGAAACCCTTGGCCGTTGGGCGACGTGGATCGCCCGGGTCGCCCTGGCTGCGCTGACTGCAGCCCTGGTGATACGCGGCGTGGAAGCCGGGCACGTGCCGTTTGTCGGACCCTACGAGTTCTCACTGCTGTTTATGTGGGGCATCCTGGCAGTATACTTGTGGATGGAGCGCGGATTTGGCACTCAGGCGGCTGGCCTGTTCATCCTGCCCATCGCCTTCGCCATCGGCACCTACGCCGTGGCTGTCATTCCGGACGCCGCGAAGACCAGCCAGCCACTGAGCCCGGCGTTGCAAAGCCCCTGGCTACAGATCCATGTCAGCGCTTCAGCCGTAGCCTACGGTGCTTTTGCCGTGGCGGCCGGCCTGGGCGTTATGCTCTTGGCCAGTGAAGTCTTACCCGGCCTGGCTGGGCGTGTGCCATCGTCTGCCCAGATCGACCGGTTCATGTGGCGTGCGGTAGCGTTGGGCTTCTTCCTGCTATCCAGTGTGCAACTGACCGGCGCGATCTGGGCCCAGTACGCCTGGGGTAGCTACTGGAACTGGGATCCGAAAGAAATCTGGGCGCTGCTGACGTGGACGCTGTATCTGGTCTACTTCCATGGCCGCGCGCTGCGTGGCTGGCGCGGGCACCGGCTGGCGGTGCTGGCCATTGTTGGGTTCGGGTTGGTCGTGTTTGGATTTTATGGGCTGGGACAATTGGTCCGCCTCGTCGGCCTGGAATCCATGCATGTGTACTAGGAACCAATATCTGTTTGACAAATCAGCAACTTTATGATATGATGGGCCCATCATTCTGAGGAGCACTTTCGTGGCCCGGCACACTGAACTCGCAGGTCCCCAATTGAACCGTGAAATCCGGCTGGCACAGACGGCCTGCGACGTGCTGCCCGTGGACTGGCGCAACTTCTTCTTTAGCTACTTTTATGCCTATTTTTGGGCGTTCCGCGCCATGCTCCACGCCGGACACGGAGGATCAGTCACTTAGCAGCTAGTCAAGACCTGGCATACCGACCAAAAGAGCGTGGAGCGAAATCCACGCTCTTTTCGTTTTTCAGCTATCAGCTATCAGCCGTCAACAGCGAGACCAAGGCTGAAGGCTGATAGCTGATCGGAGGCAACTTGATGACTTGCTGTCGCGGCATCCGTGGCGCGACGACGGTTGAAGAGAACACGCCCGAAGCGATCCTGGCCGGAACGCGCGAGTTATTGAGCATGCTGATCGAAGCCAACGGCATCCACCCGGACGACGTCGCCAGTGCCATCTTCACGACAACACCCGACCTGGACGCCGAATTCCCGGCGATCGCCGCCCGCCAGCTTGGCTGGACCGACGTCACCTTGCTCTGCGGCCACGAGATGGCCGTACCTGGCAGCTTGCAGAAATGTATTCGTGTCCTGATCCACTGGAACACTTCTAAACCGGCCAGCGCAATCCATCACATTTACATTAAGGGCGCGGTACAGTTACGGCCTGACCGAGCCAATAATGACAAGGTGACAGGGTGACAAGGTGACAAGGTGACGGATTGTATCACCCTGTCACCTTGTCACCTTGTCACCCCCTCACCTTGTCACTTTCGAGGAGGTGGAATCATGATCATCGTCATGCGCATGGGCGCGACCAGCAAAGAAATAGGCGACGTTATCAAACGGGTCGAGGAGCTGGGCTTTCGACCGCATCTGTCGGCGGGTGTGGAGCGGACCATCGTTGGCGTCATTGGGGACGAGCGACCGCTGCAGCCCGACCAGTGGGAACTGCTGCCCGGCGTCGAGCGAGTGGTGCGTATCCTCCAACCCTTCAAGCTCGCCAGCCGCGACTTCCATCCTGATCCGACGGTCATCCGAATCAACGGCGTCACCAAACTTGCGGACGCGCGGCAGAAAGACCCGCAAGACACGTCACCTATGGCCGCGCGTCCGCAAGTTTCCATCGGCGGCGACGAAGTCGTGGTGATAGCCGGGCCGTGCGCCGTGGAGAGCCGCGAGCAGATTCTGGAGACGGCGCACGCCGTCAAGGAAGCCGGCGCCAAGATCCTGCGCGGCGGCGCTTTCAAGCCCCGCACTTCACCTTACAGCTTCCAGGGTCACGGCGAATACGGCCTGCAGCTCCTGGCCGAAGCCCGCGAAGCCACTGGCCTGCCCATCTGCACCGAAGTCATGGCACCTGGCGAAGTGCCCCTCGTCGCCGCGTACGCCGACATCTTGCAGATCGGCACACGCAACATGCAGAACTACGCCCTGCTCCACGCCGTCGGCGAGTCGCATCGGCCGGTGCTGCTGAAACGGGGAATGATGTCAACCATTGAGGAATTGTTGATGGCGGCTGAGTATATCCTCTCTCACGGCAACTACCACGTGATGTTGTGCGAGCGCGGTATTAGCACCTTCGAGAAGTACACCCGCAATACGCTGGACATCAATGCGGTTCCGGCCTTGAAGCAGCTTTCGCACCTGCCGGTCATCGTGGACCCAAGCCACGCCACAGGCAAATGGGACCTGGTCGACGCGGCTTCGCGCGCCGCCATAGCGGCTGGCGCCGATGGGCTTATTGTCGAAGTACATCCAGATCCAGCCCGCGCAATGTCGGACGGAGCACAGTCGCTCAAGCCAGAGAAGTTTGCCCAAATGATGAGTAACTTGAAACGGATCGCTGAAGCGGTCGATCGGAAAATGTAACCCAATTCTCAAATCCCAATGACCAAATCCCAAATCCCAAATTTGGTCATTGGTCATTGGGATTTGGTCATTGATTCGGAGGGTGTATAATGGTCATTATCATGCGCATGGGCGCGACTACCAAAGAAATCGGAGACGTCATCCAACGTGTCGAGGATCAGGGGTTCAAAGCCCATCCCGTATATGGCGTGGAGCGCACCATTATCGGCGTCATCGGCGACGACCGGCCACGTGATCCCACGGCCTACGAGGCGCTGGCTGGCGTGGAGCGGGTCATGCGGGTATTGCATCCGTTCAAGCTGGCCAGCCGCGATTTTCACCCTGAAAACACCATCTTCAGATTGAACGGTTTGACCGTCGGCGGTGACGAACTGGTGGTGATGGCTGGGCCGTGCGCGGTCGAGAGCCGGGAACAGATCCTGGAGACCGCCCAGGTCGTGAAGGAAGCTGGCGCCAAGATTCTGCGCGGCGGCGCCTTCAAGCCGCGCACTTCCCCCTACAGCTTTCAAGGTCTCGGCGAATATGGCCTGAAGCTCCTGGCCGAAGCCCGGGCAGCCACCGGCCTGCTGATCGCCACCGAGGTTATCTCCACCCGTGATGTGCCTCTCGTGGCAGAATACGCCGACATCCTGCAGATCGGCACACGCAATATGCAAAACTATGCGCTGCTCCACGCCGTCGGCGAGGCACGGCGGCCGGTGCTCCTCAAGCGCGGAATGATGTCGACCATCGAGGAGTTGCTGATGGCGGCCGAGTACATTCTGTCCCATGGCAACAACCGGGTGATGCTCTGCGAACGCGGCATCCGGACCTTCGAGAAATACACCCGCAACACGTTGGACATCAACGCCATCCCGGCGCTTAAACAGCTTTCGCACCTGCCGGTCATCGTCGATCCGAGCCACGGCACGGGCAAGTGGGACCTGGTTCACCCGGTGTCTATGGCCGCCATCGCCGCCGGCGCCGACGGCCTTATCATCGAGGTCCATCCGCATCCCGAGGACGCCCTTTCTGACGGCGTCCAATCCCTGCGCCCGGATAACTTCGCCCGCTTGATGGATGACCTGCGGCAGTTAGCGCCGGTGGTGCGGAGGACCTTGTGAAGGCAGTAGTTACTATTGTCGGCCTCGGCCTGATGGGTGGTTCCCTGGGGATGGCGCTGCGGCAGGGCAGGCTATGCCGCGAGGTGATCGGAGTTGTGCGCCGGCCGGAGGTAATCGACCAGGCGCTCGAGTTAGAAGCGATTGACTGGGGCACGACGGACTTGGCCCGGGGCGTGGCCGAGGCCGATCTCGTGGTCCTGGCGACGCCGGTACGGACTATCCTGGCGCAACTGCGGCAGCTTGGCCCGCATCTGCGGCCCGGCGCTATCGTTACGGACATGGGCAGCACGAAATCGGCGATTATGCAGGCGATGGCGGCCCTGCCGCCGTACGTGCAGCCGGTGGGCAGCCACCCCATGTGCGGCAAGGAAGTCGCAGGCATCAGCGCAGCCGAGCCCACCCTGTACCAGGGCGCAACCTGGGTGGTGACGCCGTTGGAGCGATCGTCACCTGCGGCAGTGGCCACGATCCGGAGCCTGGCGAAAAGCGTCGGCGCGCGCCCGCTGACCCTGGAGCCAGACCGCCACGACCGGCTGGTGGCGGCCATCAGCCACGTGCCTTACCTGCTGGCCGTGGCATTGGTTGCCCTTGCCGAGGAAGTGGGCTCCGAGGACGATCAGGTCTGGCGCCTGGCTGCCAGCGGTTTTCGCGACACGAGCCGCCTGGCCGTCAGCGACGTGACCATGATGCTGGACATTCTGATGACCAACCCGCGCTACGTCGCCGCGCTGCTGCGCTGCGTGAGCGCGCGGGCCGAAGAATTCGCGAACCTGTTGACGCAAGCCGATGAAAGCCGTCTCCGCGCGGCTCTCGAACAAGCCGCACAGAGACGTGGAAACATGTACATGGAAATGACCAAACCCCAATGACCAAATCCCAAATAGCCTTTTGGTCATTGGGATTTGGGATTTTGTCATTACGTAAAGGAGCTAGATTATGCCTCAACTCGTCGTTCGACCCGGGCCGGGCCTGCGCGGCCGCGTCCGCCTCCCCGGCGACAAATCCATTTCGCACCGCGCCGTCCTGTTCGGCGCCCTGGCCGAGGGAACCACGCACATCCGGCGCTTTTTGCCATCTAACGATTGTTGGAGCACCGTCCGGTGCGTGCGTAGTCTTGGCGTGCCGGTCAGTGAGCTGTCCGAAACTGAGCTGCTGGTACATGGCCGCGGGCTGCGCGGGTTCCGCGAGCCCGAAGACGTACTCGACTGCGGTAACTCTGGAACGACCGTGCGCCTCCTCGCAGGCATCCTGGCGGGGCAATCGTTCACCAGCTTCGTGAGCGGGTCGGCCCAACTGCGGCGCCGGCCAATGTACCGTATCGTTGTCCCACTGCGGCAGATCGGGGCGACTATCCACGGTCGTGATGAGGACCGGCTGTTGCCGCTGCTCATCCGGGGCGGCCGGCTGCGCGGCATTCAATTCGAGCTCCCAGTCGCCAGCGCCCAGGTCAAATCGGCCATTCTGCTCGCCGGCCTGTACGCCGACGGGCCAATGGTCACCCGTGAACCCGGCCCGGCGCGCGATCATACCGAACGCCTGCTCCGTGCCATGGGCGCCGATGTGCGGATCAACCAGGCGATGGTCACCATCGTGCCGCGCGAGAAATCCCTGGCGCCCCTCGACCTGGAAATTCCGGGTGACATCTCGTCGGCGGCGTTTATCATCGTGGCGGCCTGTGCGGTGCCCCAATCGGAAATCCTTATTGAGGGCGTGGGGATCAACGCGACGCGGACCGGTCTGCTGGACGTTCTGCGCGAAGTCGGCGCCGATGTCCGTGTCGAAAACGAGCGCGAAATGGGCGGTGAGCCAGTCGGTGACCTGGTGGTGCGGTCCAGCGAGTGGGTAGGCGTGGAAGTCGGCGGTGGGGCAGTCCCGCGCATGATCGACGAATTCCCAATCCTGGCCGTCGCCGCCACCCAGGCTCAGGGTACAACTCTCGTGCGCGACGCGGCAGAATTGCGCGTCAAGGAGTCTGACCGTATCGCGACCACGGTTAGCGAGCTGCGCAAGATGGGCGCGCGTATCGAGGAGACGCCTGACGGCTTCATCGTCGAAGGCCCAACGCCCCTGAAGGGCGCGGTGGTCGATAGCCACGATGACCACCGCCTGGCGATGGCATTGGTGGTCGCCGGCCTCATCGCCCAGGGCGAGACGACGGTGCGTGGCACAGCCTGTATCGATGATTCGTTCCCTGGCTTTGCAGATGTCATGACTTCGTTGGGGGCGGACATTGTGCGCGGATAAGAACAGCATTGGTGGGCGGACCCGGCTCGTAGGCATCGTCGGCTGGCCGGTGGAACACAGCCTGTCTCCGGCCATGCATAACGCGGCGTTTGCGGCGCTAGGTCTAGACTGGGCCTATGTTCCGCTGCCGGTAGCACCGGCCCGTGTTGACGAGGCAGTGCGCGGCCTGCGGGCGTTGGGGTTTGCCGGGGCTAATGTCACCATTCCCCACAAGCAGGCGGTCATGTCCCAACTGGACGAAGTCTCGGGGGCAGCACGCGCCATTGGCGCGGTGAACACCATCGTCGTGCGCGAAGGCCGTCTGCTGGGGGAGAACACGGACTGGCTGGGGTTCCTGGCATCCCTCCGGGAGGCGGGATTCGAGCCGAAGGGTAAGCGGGCGCTGGTGCTGGGCGCTGGTGGGGCGGCGCGGGCGGTGGTCTATGCGCTGGCAAGTGTTGGAGTAGAGGTGGCTGTGGTGAACCGGACACCAGAGCGGGTAGAGATCTTGGCAAGGGAATTGATGGAACTCGGGGGAACTCAGGGGAACTCGGGGGAACTCGGGGGAATTGCGGAGAATACTGACGGAGTCCCTCGGAGTTCCTCAGAGTTCCTCAGAGTTCCAATTCAAACCGCTCCCACTATTCAGGCCGCACTGGATCTTGTGAATGGCATCCACCTGGTCGTGAACACCACCCCGGTCGGCATGTGGCCGCGGGTTGACGCGTCGCCGTGGCCGGAAGAGGTGCTGCTGCCTTCCGGCGCAGCCGTCTGTGACCTGGTGTACAACCCGCTGGAGACACAATTGCTACAACGGGCGCGGGCGGCTGGTTGCCAGGTAATCGACGGGCTGGGAATGCTGGTACACCAGGGGGCGGCAGCGTTTGAGATGTGGACGGGGGTGAAAGCGCCGGTCGAGGTGATGCGCAGGGCACTAATGCGTAAAACCTGAAAAGCGTTTCATACACTGGAGAAAAGAGATGTTACGATTCCTAACCGCCGGCGAATCCCACGGCCCTTGCCTGATCGGAATTTTGGAAGGGATGCCCGCCGGCCTGTCGCTGAACCCGGATGAGATTAACCTCCAGCTTTCGCGGCGCCAGGCCGGGTTTGGGCGGGGTGGGCGGATGAAGATCGAGCATGACCGGGCGGAGATTCTGAGCGGTATCGGTTGGAGCAGGCCCGGCAAGGGGATCACCACCGGTGGCCCGATTGCGCTGCGCATTGAAAACTATGACTGGGCCAACTGGAAGGACCGGGAGCCACCACCGTTCACTGTGCCCAGGCCCGGCCACGCCGACTATACGGGCGGCAT